>JACMRI010000075.1 GCA_014376525.1 Bacteroidia bacterium
AGATGGTTTTACACCACGTAGTATAACATACACTACTATACGTTATGATGAGCGCCCTTACTGTGGTTTACTGTTTTTATCGCACGGTTTAACCTCTATTAATGCTAAAAAAAAACTACTCTTGTACACCCAACTCGACCTTGGGGTAATGGGATATATTACTGGTGGCGAAGCGGAACAAAAAGCAATACACAAAGCCATAAACGGCGACCAACCTTTGGGTTGGGAAAATCAAATAAAAACTGATGCTGCTATTAACTATAGGGCTAAGTTGGAAAAAGGAATATTGGTAACTAAACACCTTGAGTTTATGCTAAACTCTACAGCTCGTGTGGGTAGCTTATATACTGATATAGGGGTAGGTGCGCACGCTAGGGTAGGGGTGTTTAATTCTTACTTTGCTAATTTGGGTTTACAAAAACACACCGTCAAAAACAAATTTAAAATATACTTAACCACCAAACTTAATACTACTTTGGTGGGTTATAACGCTACTATGCAGGGTGGTTTGTTTAACAGTAAAAGTATATTGGAAGTACCCACTACTAACATTAATCGCAATGTACATGCTGCTTACTTAGGGATAACGGTTGGGTACAAGCGTTTTAGTTTAGAGTATAACAGAACGTTTATTACACCCGAATTTAAGGGAGGGTTATACCACGGTTGGGGCGGATTAACTATTAATGTTTGTTTTTAAGAAAAATAGGGGTAGCTACCTATTGCACAATTATTAATTTTAGCTTTTATTTGACAAAAAACAATTATGAGGAAAATTATACTTTTTATTAGCTTATGTACCCTTACTAATATTACGTTTGGTACCGTTTTTAGCGACACAACAAAAACAATTCAACATAACAAAAACAAAGCTGTACGTGCATCAATTGCTAAAAAAATGGTTTATGGGGGTTATGAAATTATACAACCAACAAACTTACGATTGGGCTATACCTTACACAATAATTATATGGCTGGACCAACATTAGAGTTTGGTTACATGAGTTTAAATTTTGCACAAGGTTATTGCACTTATAACGATAGCGATGGAACTAAAATTATAAACACGACTAGGTATGGTGCTAGTTTTCAATTACCTTTACCTTTGCTAAAATTAAAAAAAATAAATTTAGTGCCAACTTTCGGTATTGGTATTTTTGGTCAATCGGGAGCAAATGAGGCCTTGGCTAAAGGTAATATTGGAGGTAGTGGTTTTAGCCTTAGTGTAAATGGAAGTCTATCGGCACTTTTGGGACCTATAAAATTAGGTGTAAAATTATATGCTGGTGCTGGTTACGCTCCCTCGCATTCGGTTATGAAAGCCATAGGTATTATACCAGCTATAAGCATTGGGTTTTCGCCACAGGAGTTTTTGATGCAGCCTAAACTATTTAGCCACAGAGGTATGGCACAATGGACGGCAAACTTTAAATCTAAAACAACTACAACCGTAAATAAGGAAACAATAAACCTAGGAAGTGGTGTAAGTTATGATGAGATAACTACAAAAACGGAAACAAAATCTACATGGGATGTAGTAACAGGTGAACAATCATCAAGTATTAAAGATGTTCAACCCTATTTTTTTATAGCTCCTAGAGCATGCACTAACTTGTTTAATTATGAAAAAGGCTATCTAGTTCCTAACTATGGCGCAAGTATAGGTTTTATGGTAGGCGCATTATATATTGCGGGTACCTATGATAGGGGTAATATAGCATTTAAAGAGCCCAGTAAAGATACTTATTTTACTAAAAAAGTATATCATAACACACGGTTAAATGGTTACTTGGCAAATTCTAGCAGGTACGGTGGAGAGCTTGGTTTGGACTTGATACATTATTTTACGTTTAAAAACTACATTACCAAAACTAGCCAAATGGATAAAGCAACTTCCTACTATACCTTACTTGTAAAAGGTGGTTATTTTATACAAAATAATGGTTCCGTACATTTTAATAATGATAGTGGATTGGTAGTGCTAAATAAATATATTACCAAATACAATACAGGAAAGGAATATAATGTGTTAAACGCTGGTAATAACCAAAAGTGTATTCTGGTTGGTGGTGCATTGGGTATAGGCTCATTTGTAGCTAATTATAGTTATTATTGGTTTACCAAAAGTAAAGTGCTTTCGCACGGTGAGTTTTCGTTACAGTATAATATACCCATAATACGTGCTATAAATGCTATGCGCATGTATGGCAAAAGTAAGCGCTATGATAGATCCCAACGTAAGGTTTAATTATGTTATACTTAAAAAAAGCATTTACAAAATATCTTTCTGAGAAAAAAAATGCTATTAATTACAACTGAATTTTCAACTTGTTAGCATAATATAGTAATTTTTACTTTATATTAATACCCTATAGGACATTACCTATTCCTCTTTAGTTTTTACAATATGTCCTCTTGGCATGTCGCCCTCGTATAAAACTGCTTCTGAATGTAGAAACTGCGCTGCCGCTGCCGAATCTTTTACTTTAGATGCGCTGCGCTCCAACATTTCGGCTTCAAATTTAGTTAGTACTGTTTCCCTTATTCCAACTTGTCTCCATTGCGATGATAAATTACATTCTTTATAAATTACACGAGCCAACGCCAAGGCATCTAACAACGCTTGGTTTGCGCCCTGTCCTTTAAACGGACTCATGGGGTGTGCCGCATCTCCAATAAGCGTTATGTTACCACATTGTTGCAATAATTTAGGCTGTAACAATTCTCTATCATACACTGGATAGCCCGTAACCTGCGCCTCCATAGTTGCTGATACAATTTGTGGAATGGGGCTATGCCACTGGGTTCTACGGCAGGCTTCTTCCTTGAGTGCTTTTGGTCCTTGCGCACTCAACGCTTTAGCTTCATTTTCGGGCAAGGGGAAACTTAGTTGCCACATTATTGAATCAAAAGCATAGGGCATTATGTATATTCGCTCATTACCATTGGCTGTTTGAAACACTGTAGCAGAATCCAACAGCGAACTTTCCACACCCTTGAGTGCTGCCAGAGGACAAATGCCCAATATAACAATGCAACCCAAATAGCGCAAAGGTGTAATCTCATCGCCAATTATTAACTTTCGCACAGTGCTACGAATACCATCGGCCCCTACCACAAGGTCCGAATAAGTGGTTTTAAGGGCACCGTTTACTTCAAAACTCAATTTAACACCTTTGCCCTCACTCTCATTAAAACCGACTAACTGATGTCCCCATTGCACCTCGTTGTGTGTTCCAAGTTGTTCCAATAACGCTAAGCGTAATGCTTGGCGAGCTATGTGTATGTTGGTATGTTTTGGTGGTGTTTTTTCGTCTAATTTCATCCACTTTCTCATTCCCCATTCGCCAATTATTTTTCCGTATGTAGTATGCACTAAATGGCGTGTTGAATTTACGCCCTCTGCTAACGATAAAATACCTAATCCTTTAATGGCTTTACTGGCTTGTTGCAAGGTAAGTCCATAACCCTGCGAACGAGCATTGAAAGTATTATCACGTTCGAAAAGGGTGAAGGGAATACCTCGGTACAAGCACGCCACAGCCAAAGCAACACCACCTATACCGCCACCAATAATAGCAACGTGAGGATAATTATGTGTACTAACAATTGGGGAAAGAGTGGCAAGCAGTAAACCCGAACCGTTGCAATGTAAGCAAGATGTTACGTGACCTGTAGGACGAATGGGTGCAACAGCTCCGCTATTGTTTTTTATAAACTGATTGTATTCTATTTGGTAAAGGAGTAGTTTTTTCTTGCTAAGTTTTTGGCTTATTTTGCCACATCCTTGGCACTCTTGGCAAATAGTCCAGTTGGTATGTTGGTTTTTCAATTATTTTTTTGGCTAAATTGGATAGATGTTTGAGTAATTTTTTCAAATATCTTTTCAAATTTACAATTTATACCTAAATACAATTTTATAATTGTAGGTAATTGAAAATACGACCACTATACAAAATGTTACTATTTAAGCAAATTTAATACCTTAGTGCTTTAATAAAAGCTAACCTTATTTTGTAATAGTACAAAATAAGGTTCAAGAGCATTATTACCTAAGTCCTGTAAAGTAAAATTACCGCAAGCTACTACTAGTGCGTTAGTTATGATTGCTTAATTGGTTTTTTTGTTGTTTCAATTGTTTCTAAAAATTCTGCAACAAAAACTTTAGCCAATTTATCCATTGTCAATTTATCTGTGGCTTTGCCATTTGCATCAAATGATTTTGCCACATTTGGAACTGGAAACATATTGGTAACCACATTTGCACCTATTTTCCAAAGGATAAATTGTAACGAAACCAATGCTTGCGAACCACCAAATATTCCGGATGATACAGTGCTTAAACTAATTGGTTTTCCACTCCATTCATCATACAAAAGATCGATTGCATTTTTTAAACTGGCAGGAAAGCCACCATTATATTCGGGGGTAACAATAATTATTCCGTCAGCTGCTTTTATTTTTTTTGCAAATTCTAAAACCTTTTCAGAAGGATTTTGAAGCGTTTTAATAGTGTCTTCAAAAATTGGAAAGTTGTATTCCTTTAAATCTAAAATTTCAGCCGTGGCTAAATTATTTTCTTGTAAGTAATCTTGAAAGTATAAAGCCACACTATGGCTTTTTCTTTCTCGTCTTACGCTTGATGATATAATAGCTATATGTTTCATTTTTTATTCTTTTTCTGAAACCCAATCAATCGCTTGATCAAGATCTTTATGTTCAAATCCTTTAAACTCTCCAGGCATTAAGTAGCTAAAGAAGTTTGTGAAATTTCGTATGGCTTCTACGTCAGAAACTATGGCTGCCCTGTTCCATTTGGTTAAATGTTTAATCCCCATCATTGCATCTTTCATCCACGCACCTATGGTGAAGTTTTTTACCGAAGTTTCAAGCACTAAAAGATAATTCAGTTTATCTGTTTTATCAATTAGTGCTTTTACTTTTGGCATAACCGTTTCAGTAATATCTTTTTCGGTTATATCTCCAACGGCTTTAAACCCCACAATGTTTGACGGTAAATATTGTAAATGCGTTATCATAATTTAATTATGCTGTCTCCAAAGTATCTATCATAGATTTTACTTTGTCATGATCGGCTTTTAATAAGCTATGCTGTGCTTTTATCATAGTTTGTTGTTCCGTATTTAGATTTTCCAAATCATTTTCCAACGCTTTTTTATAAGTGTCCCCGGCCATATCTTCGCCATATTCACAAGAATTAAGAATGGCTTTGCGGTCTTTGCCTGTAAGAGTTGCTTTTACATCCATCCATACTCGAAAAAATTTTCCAGTTGTAAGTGTGCCTTCAGCTGGTTCTCCTCCAAGTTTTGTAACCTCAGCATCTAATTCCTTTTTACACTTTTGACTTGTGGCAGAAAAATTTGAGAACATTGTTTTTAAATCTTGCTCTTCAGTTTCTTCTGATGCTGTTTCGTAACCTTCAATTCTATCGTTGTTGATAGTAATAAGTGTGTTTAACACTGAAATTGTTTTTTCGTTTTCCATTTTGTTTATTTTTTTAAAATTGTTTGTGTTCTGAATTATTGATCTTTATTTATTATTAAATTTCTAAGGCACCTTTATTGCCCGTAACTAAATTTGTACCTGTAACAACAGAAGCTAAAATCTTTAAAAAGTTTATCATTCTGTTTCCGTCAGTATCCCAATAATAGGCATTAGTAGGCGTTACCTTTATTAATGAAATATTTGGGTCGTTTTTACCATCTTTAAACCAAATCTTGGTTATTGGTGTCCAGAGTTCTTCAATTATTATTTTGTCTAAAATTACTTCTGCTTCACCATTTATAACTAAGTAGCTGCTTTTTTGAGGGTGCGAAAAAAAGAGTTGCACTTTTTTATCTGTAGCAATATCTTTATTCTTATCGCTGTTCTTTTCACTAAAGAACCAAATATTTCCTTCGTCGCAAACCTTTATTGCTGACATAGGTCGGCAAGTAGATCCATCGTCTGTTTTTAAATTTGTGCAGAATAGACAAGTTTCTATATCATCAACTAAACTTTTTAGTTTGTCAATAGCTTCCTTATTATTCAAGTTTTCCGTAGTGCTCATTTTGTATGTTGTTTAGTTGTTGTTATATTCTTTAATTGTGTGCTAATTTTTTTAAGATTTGTTTCGGCTGCTTTTACAAGAAACGAAGCGTCTTTTTTTTATTGTTTTTAAATTTTTGTTTTGTTTTTTTTTCAGTTAATTTTTTTGTGTCCTTTGGTTTATTGCTCGTACACGTCTAAGTGCTAGTAATAGTTGTGATAATTAGTGTTGCTTGCAACAATTTGTAATTTGTAATATTTTTCAATTTTTGAATTTTAGTTTTTAACTAAATTTATAGTACAAATATGAGTTTCTTAGATAAGGTGATTGTTGCACAATTGTTTAAATTAGTTACATGATTAACACAATTTCAATAATAAAAAATGGTAAATGATGCTAAAAACAAAAAACAAAACAGCCCTGTTTTTGTGGCTGTTTTGTTTTTTGTTTTAGTTTTTTTGCAATGGCAAAACACTTTTCATTTTTTTTAGTTGTGTTGTTTCAAGTATTAAGTTATTACTGAGAGTAAAAGAAGTAACAACATTTTGTTACACAAAGTTAATCTTAAATTACTGTTTCGTGAACTTAGTAAAAAAGCCTCGGTTGGAACTTTCTTGCAGTAAGCGTCTGCGACTTTAGCCACAGAGAAGTTACCACATCTCTCATTATAACCTTATTTTAAAATTAACACTATAATAAACTTCTACTATATATACTCACAAGTGACGCCATTACTACGTTTACTCTTCGTAATAGCTTAACACTTGAAACAGCACCACCAACTATTTAAACGTTGGAACACTTGCGAGAGAGGGGAATTCTTAAAGGTTTTACTCCCCACGAAGTATATGCCAACACCAAACCGCAAATAGATTTTAAAGCCAACCTACTTAGCGAAGCGTTCTCATGAAAACCTTAATTTAAATTTGAATAAGTAAAAGCAGCAAAACAACGTAGCACCTCCAACGCCACAACTGAGGCTTTGCCGAATTCACGATACAATACTTTAAAATTAACATTGAGTAACTAAGCGTTTGCAACGCTTGTGCTATTATATACAGTTAAAAGCCAAAATTACCATTAAACCAATCCCTTAAAAAACACTTAAAATGACCAGAAGAAAAGCTAAAAACAAGCATTACGGTGTATCGAAGCCTTTATTACAAAGG
>JACMRI010000076.1 GCA_014376525.1 Bacteroidia bacterium
ATGGTGTCGCCTTTGTTATCAAGAGTTTTGGGGCCGTAGTAGGGCAACGATTTAAAAATACTTGCGTCGCGGTTTACTATAGGTGTGCGTATAACATAGTAATAAAACAAAAACGAAAGCAGTGCAGGTACTATAAACATAGTTATTAAAAACAAGCTTCTTTTGAGGTTTGATGCGGTTGTAGTATTCATGTTTGTTTTTTGTTGTAGTGTGTGTTGTAAGGTTTAATTGGGTTGAGGTTTGTTGTAATATGTATTTTGTAGCTTGTGCTAAACTCAGTAACCGATGCTTGGTTAGGGTTTTTTATTGGTAGTTTTGCAGTGGCTGGGCAGAGCCTTTTGTTTAAATGTTAAGTCAGTGTAAATTTTAATTTACACATGCCAACTATTTAATTAATATTTTTAGGCAAATATAAAGCGGTTTTGATTTTTTTACCTAAGATTTCAATTTTGAGGGGTGCTTGTAATATGGGGGCAGAAGTTTTATATTGCAAATTTATCCTGCCCTTTATAACACCCCTCAATAGGGCAATTATAAATTATAACTAACCTCTTAGGCTAGTTGCATTGTTTTAAGTCCGCCTATGTTAAATTGTTCTTGTGCGTATTCCAAAGTTACTTTGTATTCTTTAACGCCTTTTTGAGAGGGTAAATTGTACATCAAATCAGTGAGTATAACCTCGCATATACCTCGTAAACCACGTGCGCCAAGTTTGTTTTCCATGGCTTTTTCTACTATAAAATCTAACACGTATTTATCAAAACTAAGGGCAATACCATCTAACGCAAATAGTTTAACATATTGTTTTATAATAGCATTTTTGGGTTCTAATAGTATACGCTTTAATGCTATCGCATCTAGCTTATCAAGGTTGGTAACACTAGGGAAACGCCCTACTAATTCGGGTATTAAACCAAACGATTTTAAATCTTGTGGCGTTACATACTGCAAAAAGTTTTCTTTATCGTACTCGTCGGAGTTTGCACTTGCCGAGTAGCCTACGCTTGCGGTGTTTAGTCGGTTAGATATTTTACGTTCAATACCATCAAACGCACCACCTGCTACAAACAAAATATTTTTGGTGTTTATTTGTATTAGTTTTTGTTCGGGGTGTTTGCGTCCACCTTGTGGCGGAACGCCTACCACCGAGCCTTCCAATAGTTTTAGTAAGGCTTGTTGTACACCCTCACCCGATACATCTCGGGTAATAGATGGATTGTCGCTCTTGCGAGCAATTTTATCTATCTCATCAATAAATACAATGCCACGTTCGGCTGCTTTTTCGTCAAAATCAGCCGCTTGTAACAAGCGAGACAATATACTTTCTACGTCTTCGCCCACATAACCAGCCTCTGTAAGCACAGTGGCATCGGCTATTGCAAACGGAACGTTAAGCATACGTGCTATAGTTTTGGCAAGTAAAGTTTTGCCTGTACCCGTTTCGCCCACCAAAATAATGTTAGATTTTTCAATCTCCACATCATCATCACTAATAATTTTTGATTGATTTAAACGTTTGTAATGGTTATACACCGCTACGCTAAGTAAGCGTTTGGCACGATCTTGTCCTATTACATATTCGTCTAATTTTTCTTTTATTTCGGTAGGTTTTACTAATTTAAGAGCAGCATAATTTCCTTTTTTAGAGGAGTCTTCTTGCCTAGCAATGTTATTGGCAGCATCGGCACACGCATCACATATATGACCCGTAGTGCCTGCTATCATTACCTTTACTTGCGAGTTATCACGCCCACAAAAACTACATTTTGCTTTTTTGTTATCGCTTGCCATTATTTTTTAACACGTGTTAATACTTCGTCCACCATACCATAAGCCTTCGCTTCCTCGGCGGTCATCCAGTAATCGCGGTCGCTATCAGCCCACACTTTATCATACGTTTGACCAGAGTGTATTGCAATAATATCGTATAATTCTTTCTTTAATTTTTGTATTTCGCGTGCTGTTATTTCTATATCAGTAGCTTGTCCTTGTGCTCCGCCTAAAGGTTGGTGTATCATTACACGTGAGTGTTTTAGAGCAGTACGCTTGCCTGCTTGCCCAGCACACATAAGCACTGCGCCCATACTAGCGGCCATGCCTGTACATATTGTAGCTACATCAGCGTTAATGTATTGCATAGTATCGTATATACCCAAACCCGCGTAAACACTACCTCCTGGCGAGTTAATGTATATTTGAATGTCTTTTTTAGAATCAGTACTTTCCAAAAATAATAATTGCGCTTGTACTATATTAGCCACATAATCGTTGATACCAGTACCTAAAAAGATAATTCTATCCATCATTAAACGAGAAAATACGTCCATTGACGCTACGTTTAATTGACGCTCCTCTATAATTGTTGGCGACATATAATCGTTGTAAACCGATGCGTAACTGTGCAACGATGCGCTACTAATGCCTTGGTGTTTGGTTGCGTACTTGTAAAATTCGTCGTGTGTGTTCATGTTGTTTTAATGTTATTAAGGTTAGTGTTTTAATTTTTTGTTAATCATTTTATACCCTCAAAAGTAAAATAATAACTCGTATCAATTATTGCTATCGTTTATTATTTTTTATGTTGAAATACACGCGTTAAATACAACAATGTTACCAAGTGCGTAAGTGTGCTTTTTTGGCAGATATTGTTACTAATTAACCTTCTTTTTCCGTCCTAAATAAATAAGCGAGGCTATTCCAAACACAATAATAGCAAGGGTTTGCGCTGACCAGTTAATCCAACCTATGGCGTAACCATCGGCCTTACTTGTGCCATATAATGCCAATACTTCCATTACAATAAGTTGGTAAGCACCTATACCGCCCTGTACTACTATAAAGCCAAATGCCCCCAGCACCAGCACTGCCAAGGCATGTATAGATTGTAAATGTGCCGTTTGTGCCAAACAAAAAAAGTTAACATATACCGTAAGTCCATAGCAAAACCAAATAAGTAATGATAGTGCCAAATACTTGCGCAACGATTTTACTTGCGTAACCGACATAAC
>JACMRI010000077.1 GCA_014376525.1 Bacteroidia bacterium
ATAAAAGAAACATCAAACCCTTGCGCACGTAAGCCAAGCGCAGTATGTTCAAAAAACACCACTTTGTTTATGTCGGAAATTATGTAGGTTATTTTTTGTTTCACTTATTGTGTTTTATTGTAAACTATTTACCCTGTTAAAGAAACAAAATATACTGCAAACGCGCAATAAACTTTATATTCGTACTATTAATTAAACACTTCCAAAATGTCTCACATACAACTTACCGAATGCCCACGCGATGCTATGCAAGGCATTAAACAGTTTATACCCACCCAACTTAAAATAGACTACTTAAACGCATTACTCCAATGCAACTTTGACGTGTTAGATTTTGGAAGTTTTGTATCGACCAAAGCCATACCACAACTGCAAGATACGGCACAGGTATTAAGTAAACTCAATTTTAACGAGCGCACCAAACTACTAGCTATAGTTGCCAACGAACGTGGTGCACAAGAGGCCTGCGCGCACAACGAAATAACTTTTTTGGGTTTTCCATTTTCGGTTTCTGAAACGTTTCAATTACGCAACACCAACACTACTATAGACCAAAGTTTGCATAGTGTGGAAGCTATGCAAGACTTGTGTACAAAACACAACAAGCAATTGTTAGTGTATTTGAGTATGGCATTTGGTAATCCTTACGGTGATGTATGGCACCAAGATATTGTAACCAAATGGGCAGAAACCATTGCTAATATGGGCATACAGCATATAGCTCTAGCTGATACTATTGGCTGTAGCACACCGCAAAACATTACACCACTGTTCAGTACCATTATACCCGAACTACCCAAAGTGGCTATTGGTGCGCATTTGCATAGTACAGCAAGTACTATCAACGAAAAAATAAATGCTACAATACAAGCAGGTTGCACACGTATAGATACCGCTATAAAAGGATATGGGGGTTGCCCTATGGCTACCGATGAACTAACTGGAAATACGGCTACTGAGGTTGTATTAAATTATTTACAGCAACACAGTTTAACTACAAACGTTGATACTATTGCTTTTAACAAAGCTTTAGTTGCAAGTGGTACCTTATTTGATACCTATCATTAAAACTCCAAACATATTGGGTCCCAAAACAATTGAGTAAAATTAACTACCTTATTGTTTTTAACTTCAATATTTTCTTGCATCAATAAGTCTTCCATTTCTATTTCTGTGGCAAAAAAGTGTTTACCCGTAAGAACGCCTATTCTATTTACTACTCTGTGGGCAGGTACATACACAGGTTGATTGTGCGAATTATTCATAGCCCAACCTACCATACGCGATGATTTGGCTGCTCCCAAGTACTTAGCAATAGCCCCGTATGAAGTTACCCTACCCTTAGGGATTAGGCGCACTACTTGATATACGCTATCAAAAAAATCAGTTGTTTTTGTTTCCATTTTCGTGCTCAAAAATAAATAACAATGCGACTATACCAACTATAAACAACTATTTTGCATAAAAATAGTGTTAATGTGTTTTTATGCATTAATTTCGCACACATGTCAGATAGCAACTTTGTAGATTACGTAAAAATATGCTGCCGCAGCGGAAAGGGCGGAGCGGGTTCAACCCACTTTTATAGAGATAAATTAACCGCCAAGGGAGGTCCTGATGGCGGTGATGGTGGGCGTGGTGGCCACATAATACTTAAAGGTAACAAGCAATTGTGGACTTTAATACACCTAAAATATCGCAAGCATATAATAGCCGAAGACGGCGTGTATGGCAAGGGTATGAACAAAACAGGGCGTGAGGGTAAAAATCAAATACTTGAAGTACCACTAGGTACTATAGCCCGCGATTACGAAACCAACGAAATTATATGCGAAATAACCGACGATGGTCAAGAGTTTATAGTAACACCAGGAGGTAGAGGTGGTTTAGGTAATAGCAATTTTAAATCATCAACGTTTCAGTCGCCGCGCTACTCACAACCTGGCGAGGACGGTAAGGAAGATTGGAATATTCTTGAATTAAAAGTATTAGCAGATATTGGTTTGGTAGGCTTTCCTAATGCAGGAAAATCAACCTTATTAAGTAAAATATCAGCAGCAAAACCCGAGATAGCCAACTACGCATTTACTACACTGGTGCCTAATTTGGGTATTGTAAACTATCGTGATTATCGTTCGTTTGTGGTTGCCGATATTCCTGGTATTATAGAGGGTGCCAGCGAAGGTAAAGGTTTGGGAATACGTTTTCTGCGCCACATTGAGCGAAACTCCGCACTATTATTTATGGTGTCGGCAGAAGCAAAAAGCATAAAAGCCGAATACAAAATATTGGTAAACGAGCTCAAAAAATATAATAAAGAATTGTTAGATAAACAGCGCATACTTGCTATAACCAAGTGCGATATGATAGACGATGAGTTAGAGGCAATGATAAAGAAAACCGATGTGCCTCGTGGGGTTCCGGTTGTATTTATATCGTCGCACACGGGCAAAGGTTTGCAACCGCTCAAAGACTTAATATGGACTACGCTCAACAAAGAATAAAAACAATATAGCGTGCAGTGGTTAAGTATTGACAACGAATTATTTTTGTTTATAAACGGACATCACACTTCGTTTACTGATGAACTAATGTGGCATGTAAGCCAATGGTTTAATTGGATTCCACTCTACATTTATTTTATTTATAACTTATATACAACTAATACCTCAATACAACTATTGCGTAAAGTAGTAGTTGTATTGGTGTGTATAGGCCTAAGCGATTATGTAGCATCGGGTATTATTAAGCATTATGTAATGCGCCTCCGACCAACGCACGAACCTACATTACTAAATCAAGTACATACGGTACACGCTTACGTAGGCGGGCTTTACGGTTTTGTAAGTAGCCATGCTGCTAATACAATGAGTATGCTAATGTGTGCTATTATATTACTAAAAAATAATAATTGGTTAGTATCATTATGTACTTTATATGTGGTTTTAACAGCGTATTCACGCATATATTTAGGTGTACATTATCCGTTGGATATAGTAGGAGGGTGGTGTGTAGGAATAGTAATAAGTACATTAGTAATAAAGCTGGCGCAGCGTAAACAATGGATTACAGCGCAATGAGTGGGTACAACTGCATTTTAGTAATAGGCGCAACCGCAAGTGGAAAAACGCAATTATCTGCACGTATAGCACACGCTCTTAATGCCGAAATTATAAGTATAGACTCTAGGCAGGTGTATAAAGAATTAACCATAGGTTCGGGCAAAGATTTAAACGAATACATAGTAAACGAAACGCCTGTACCTTACCATTTAATTGATGTGGTGGGCATAAATGATAATTATCACATACATCAATATTTGCAAGATTACGCACAAGCTTTTACAAATATAAACGCTAAAGGTAAGCCAGTAGTGCTATGCGGAGGTTCGGCTATGTATATATACAGTATGCTTTCTCAAGCACAATATACTGGAATACCCATAAATACTGAGTTAAGAGTTGAACTACAATCAAAATCATTAACCGAATTACAAACTACATACGCACTACACACACCATTATCACACGCCGAAATTACGCATCATAAACGTATAATTCGTGCTATAGAAATACAACAGTATTTAGCCAACAATACTTACCAGCCCATAGCGTTACCCAAGCTAAATCCATTAATAATAGGACTGGAGTGCAGTACTGTACAATGTAGAGCTAAAATAAAAAAACGTTTAACGCACCGTTTGCAGTGTGGTTTAATAGACGAAGTAGAAAAATTATTGCAGTACACCGCAACACCCGAACGCCTTATACACTTGGGTTTGGAGTATAAATACATTACTCAATATGTACAAAAACAACTTACCTATACCCAATTAGAAACTCAGTTATACAATGCAATATGCCAATATGCAAAATCCCAAATGACATGGTTGCGTAAACTGGAACGTGAGGGAAATAACATTCATTGGCTAAGCGCCAACAATACGCTTGCCTTTAATACAAAATACAGTTGTAAATTATGGAATAATAAATTAAAATTGTAAGTTTACAAACAAATAACTAATTACATTTGTTTGCTATTTTATAAAAAAGGTTAAACAAAATAAAACGCTACAAAATGAATCCAACTACACTTGCCAAATTATTAGATACTCCATTATTAGCAACTGCTTTTGAAAAAAACGATACTGAAAAAATAAACGAAATAGAATACCATTTTAAAGCAATAATGGAAACATTAGGGCTAGACCTAAGCGATGACAGCCTTAGCGGAACACCTAAGCGTGTTGCTAAAATGTTTGTACAAGAAATATTTAGTGGCTTAAATCCTGCTAATAAACCAGACGTAACATTGTTTGATAACAAATTTAGCTACAACGAAATGTTGGTAGAGCGTGATATAAATTTTTACACCACCTGCGAGCATCATTTTTTACCTTTTTATGGCAATGCGCATATTGCCTATATGAGTTCGGGTAAAGTAATAGGCTTATCCAAACTAAATAGAATTGTAAAATATTTTGCAAAACGCCCGCAAATACAAGAACGCCTTACAGTGCAAATAGCCAACGAACTAAAAAAAGTATTAAATACTGAAGATGTAGCAGTATTAATAGACGCTAACCACTTATGTGTAGCAAGCCGAGGTGTAAGTGATGTAACCAGTAGTACTGTAACTAGTAGCTATAGTGGACAATTTACAAACGAAAACAAAAGAAATGAATTTTTACAGTATATCAGAAACAAAAACTAAAAGTAATTAGTTTGAAACTTAGATATATTTTACTTCTTACCTTCAATCATTAATTTCAGAAACAAAATTGTTTCCTGCTTGCGTTGTTCCAAAACTATTTGAAATTGGAACTCATCTAGTTTTAGCAAATATTGAAACAAAGGCTTTCCAACAAATGGAAAGTAACAAAGAGATACAATATGCATTAATAAATGTATAGGGTGCAATTTGGCCATATTGGCATTGGTTTTGCCTTCTTTTTCTACACTACGCATAAATGCTTGCGCCAATGTATTGTCAGACACCAGCCCTCGCAAAAAGTGCATTACCTTTTCTGGATTTCTATTAAGTTCATTTACCACAAACGATGCTAACTGCGGTTGCTCCATAAGCACGGTTGTGTAATGGTTTACGAAATTTTCTACTCGCAACATAAGTGGTACTGATTCGTTGGTAAGAATACTGAGATTAGGTGCTATTTGAGTATATGCAGTAGCAAATACCATTTCAAAGAGTTTGTCTTTTGTATCAAAGTAATAGTGTAACATAGCTTTATTTATACCTGCCTGATCTGCAATATCTTGCATACGCGCACCGTCATAACCACGCAACATGAATGTTTTTTGCGCCGCAACTACTATTTTTTGTTCAGTACTAGAATCTTTGCGTTTAATAGCCATTTGTATAATTAACTAACTAATTGGTTAGAACAAATGTACTATTTTATTTCACTTTATTAACAATTTCTCAAATTTGTTAATAAAGTGAAATAATGAATATAAATAACGTTTCTTCTTTTACCTAATCAAAGTAACCGTCCCTACCAATCCTTTGTGTTTTATATTAAACACATCTGTATATTCTAATTTCCAGGTATATACTTCTTGCTGGCTTAGTTTGTCTTGGCGTAAGTCGGTGCCGTCCCAACCCTTACTGCTCATATTTTGCACGCGTGCTATTAACTCGCCATAGCGGTTAAATATAATTAAATCTACATCTTTAATGTTAACGCCTTTTACCATAAAATATTCGTTGATATTATCGCCATTTGGAGTAAAACTATTTGGAACGTACAGCGTGTATATAGGATTTATACGCACTGGGTGGCTTACGCTATCAGCACAACCCTTATCGGTTTGTACCAGTTGTTTTATAATATACGTACCCGAATCGGTATAGGTGTAAACATAATCGCGCATGAATTGCAATGGATTAATGTTAACAACATTGCTGCTGTTGCCATTACCATAATTCCAAGTTATGGTATATGCGAGGTGCGATTGGTCGGTAATTTTTATTTCGGGATTAAGCATATTTACATTAGTTGGTGCCGCTTTAAAACCCGCTGCTGGCAATGAATACACGGCTATAGTATCGGCTAATGTAAGTGTATCTTTACAGCCTTCGCTGGTTGATACTATTAACATAGGTGTGTGTAGCTGTGTGGTATCGCTCGGGTTGGTGTAACAATGATTAGCGTTTAGTTTTGTAGATTTATCATCGTTCGATTTTTCTACATTATAATCTCCAAACGTCCATTTTTGGGTTGTTATTTTTTCGCTAATAGGCTGTTCGTTTTGAGAGCTCGTGTTGGCAAACGTAACGCACAGTGGTTCGCAGCCTTCGGTAGGCAAGGGTATAAAGTTGGCTATAGGCTTAGCATGTATAACTAATGGCAACGTTAACGAATCTTTACAGCCGTGGTTGCTTGCTACTACTAACTTTGCAGCGTAGTTACCTCTTTGGGCATAATTATATTTTATAATTTGATTAAGACTAGCAACATTGGTAGTAAGGTTATTACCCCAATTTACTACCATATTTTGCATCACACTATTATCAGTACCTGCA
>JACMRI010000078.1 GCA_014376525.1 Bacteroidia bacterium
AATAAATACAACTGATTTGTTTCCGACTTAACATATTGCTTGTATAAGACAGTGCCTGTAATACTATCCTTAAATACCATAACGCCAAATTTTCCGCCAAAATAAGTGGTATCCATTAATACGTTAGCAACACTCGAAAACGTAGTTTCTTTATACGTTTTAATGCTATCTATTTTGCGCTGAATAGTTTTTGTAGAGCAATTGTATTTTACCGAAAGCTGCTTGTACGTTTGCTTACCTTCGGTGTATTCTTGCCAAGGAACGAGGCTATTTAAGCGTTCTCCGCCTATAAATCGTTTCCCGCAACACGCACATTTATAACGTTGTTTTTGATTGTAAAACCCATCTTTCGAAACGATTTTACTTTTGCAATAAAAGCAGTTTTTTTATTCATAGTCTTTGATTTCTTCAAAGCTAAGTATATTAAGACGTACAGAGTTTTTTAACACCATAAATGTCTATTACCCCGCTATTACACACCCACAACGTATCTACATATGTAGACTAAAAAAACACTCCCTATTACACCCTGTAACCCTATATTTTATTACTACTATACGGCTTTTTGGAACACATTATTTTTACAAAAGCCGTAAACCAGCGAACTGCCCTTTTACCACAAACCTACTCCACATACATAGACTTGTTTGTTTTAACTTACTCTATTTTGTAGAGTTTTTTAAACGATACTAAAGTGTAGTTATAAACTACACTTAGTTAACTTTATAGCCCACCAACCCTTAATTACCTAAATCTACGCCTAGATGAGTTAAAGCTTGATTTTAATGTTGAGAATAAATTTAATATTGAAACTAATGAATTCAATTTTATTATTTTAATAAAGCTTAACACTATCGAAAATCCAAATGCTTTAATTGAAATAGAAGTAGAAAATTTATTTTTAATTGGAAATCTCAAACAATTTATGGTAAGTGATGATGATGTGCGTTTACCTGATAGTATAATTATTACGCTACTTAGTCTATCTATATCCCATACACGTGCATTACTATACAACAGAACATTAGGAACAAAATATGAAAACTATATAATTCCAATTGTTAATCCAACAGAATTAGCACATAAATTATACAAATAAAAACACCCCTACTTACTTGTAAGTAGGGGTTTTTGCTTAGTAAAAGGAAAATAGTAATTTTTTTAATATTCTATTTTGTATCATTTAATACTTGTATTAAATGATACTTTTTTATTGAATAACGACAGTTTTAGTAATATAGTTTGACCATTCATGGAGTGAAAATATTAGTTTTGAAATATAAATAATCTTATCACTTATGAATACTCGCACACGTAACAAATACGACACTATTCTCATTTATTTATTCATTACAGGTAATGAGCATTTAATACCTGCCGAAATTCGTAATAGTATTCCTTACTCTACACAAGCTACGTGGCGTGGTTACGCTTCCGAAAAATATATTGGCAACACGTTAAGGTATATGTTTGACGAGGGCATACGTACTGCCAATCTTCATAATAAACACAAGAATATTAAACCATTTTTAAAAGCTATGGAAAACATATACGTGACCATGGCTACTATTTTGGACACCATAAAACTACCCTTATACCAAGTAAAAGCCCACCGCCAAACCATTATAGATCTTATACAACTGCACGGCCCTACTGTTGGTTTAGATAAACTCATTGCTTATTTTAGAATAAGCAAAACCACTTACCACAATTGGTTGTTGGATGTAAAAGTAAAATGTTCGGCTTCGTATTTTGAGCTATGCACCC
>JACMRI010000079.1 GCA_014376525.1 Bacteroidia bacterium
CCTACGGTTACTATTATCATATTGTTGTAAGGCAATTGTTTTTTGGCTATTGCGTTTATCTCGGCTTTGGTTATAGTATTTAAAATTTTGGCTTGGTCGTTTACATAATTTTTAGTTAAATTATAATCGCTTATCAATTTTAAGAATCCTGCTTTTTGCAATGCCGTTTCGTATTTCAACGCATCGGCTTGGGTCATTGCATTTTTGGTAAATGATAATTCTTCGTCGGTAATACCATTGTCAGCAAATTCTTTTATTTCACGCATAAACTCTACAATAGAACTATCGGTGTTTTCGCCTTTTACGCCTGCTTGCGCCGTATATGGGCCTACATATTTACTACCGCTAAACCCTGCACGTGCGCCATACGTAAAGCCACGTTTCTCGCGCAAATTTAAGTTAATACGACTATTAAATGCTCCACCCAAGGTATAGTTCATTATACGCGATTTAAAGTACTCTCCTGTGGCATCAAACGGTTGCGATAGGTAGCCAATGCGTATTTCCGACTGTGGTGCCTTTTCTTTGTCCACCAAATATATTTTTTTGCCTTCGGCTTGTACAGCCTTAGTTATTTCGGGTTTATCTTTGGCTACACCTTGCCATGTAGTAGTAAGAAATGTAGTGTTTTTAGTAATATCCGCAGCATTAAAATTACCTGTAACTACCAATGTAGCTATGTTGGGTTTAAAGTTGGTTTCGTAGTAATTTTTAACATCACTCAATGTTAAGTTAGTTACTGTTTCTTTTGTACCCGCTACAGGCAAGCCCATTACAGAGTTATTGCCGTATAACAATTTTGCCATAACGTTGTTGGCTATTACGGGCGCTTGTGTACTTTGGTTAGCAATACTTTCCAAGGTTTGATTTTTTATTCTATCAAAATCTTCTGCATCAAACTTAGGGTGTAGTATAACTTGCTCAGCTATTTTAAGCGTAGCGGCTATGTTTTTGGTAGGGCTTTCAATATTAAATATAATACTCTCGCCACTTACGTAAGCACTTACTGATGCACCTAAGGCTTCAAGTTGTGCAGCTTTTTCTTCGGCAGATAATTTCTCTGCAGCTTCGTTAAGCATATCGCTTAGTAAGTTGGCAATACCTGCTTTGTTTTTGGCTTCCATGCGGTGTCCGCAATCTACATACAATTGCATGGTTATGGTAGGTATTTCGTCGTTGGCACTACTTATTATTTTTAAACCATTGGTTGATTTTACTTGTGTGTAGTTAGGCACTTGTACAAATGGGGCAGGTCCTGTTTTTGGTTTTTTGCTACGGTCAAAGTTATCAACGGGTCTGTTGTATTTTAAGTCTTTGTACTCGCTCATATTTGCATCAGCGGGGTTAGTAACTTTAGGTGTGTAATTGTTAGCTGCGGCTATCAAATTAGTTTTACCTACAGGCACACAACTGGTAATAACGCAGGGTTTGTTTAAAATATATTTGCGAAACACACGCATTACATCGTCCTTAGTTATGGCGTTATATGCTGCCATATCTTTTACCAACTGGTTAGGATTACCAGTAAATGTTTGCGATGCAGCCAATATACTTGCCTTGCCCGAAACACTTGCTAACTCTTGTATGTAGTTGGCTTCGGTACTTGCTTTAAATCTATTAACGTCTTCATCGGTAACGCCTTTAGCATCAAATTCGGCTAACAATGCACGTATTTGTTTTTCGTAATCTGCAAGTGGCATGTCAGGTTTTGCACGTACTATTATGTCAAATGTTCCCGCTACCTCTTCGTTGCTACCGTAACTAAACGCATTCATAGCTTGCTGTGTTTTTACAAATTTTTGGTACAGGGGAGATGTTTCCGACTGCCCCAATATTTGACCCAAAGCATCTAAGGCATACATATCGGGGTTATAACTTTCTACCGTTGGAAAGGTCATATTTAATTGTGGAAAGCGCACTTTATCTTCATACGAAATATAACGAGTAGCGTCTAATACTGCTGGTTGTTTGGCTAAGTTTATAACTTCAACACCACGTGGTATATTACCAAAATATTTTTTTGATAACACCAACACTTGCTCCGTACTTACATCTCCACCTACAGTAAGTGTAGCGTTATTAGGACCGTACCAACGCATAAAAAATTGTTTCAAATCATCTACGTTTACTCTATCCAAATCTACCAAATCGCCTATGGTACTCCAGTTATAAGGGTGTCCGTATGGGTACAATGCACGATTAGTTTTTTCGCCTATTAAACCATAAGGGCGGTTATCATAATTTTGTCCACGTTCGTTTTTAACGGTGGCTCGTTGCACTTCAAATTTTTGTTGTGTAACTGCGTTTAACAAATAACCCATACGGTCGCTTTCTAAAAACAAACCTGTTTCTAACTGATTGTTAGGCATAGTTTCAAAATAGTTGGTGCGGTCTTTATTAGTAGTACCATTAAGTGTTCCGCCTGCTTCACTTACTATTTTAAAATGTTCCTCATCGGCCACGTGCTCGCTTCCTTGAAACATCATGTGTTCAAAAAAATGTGCAAAGCCCGAACGACCAATTTGCTCACGGTTAGAGCCTACGTGGTACGTAACGTCTACGTGGCATATAGGGTCGCTGTGGTCTTCGTGTACTATAATTGTAAGTCCATTATCCAACATGTATTTTTTGTAGGCAATAGTACCCAAAGTGTTTGATTTTTTTACCTCTTCAATAAACTTTACACCGCTTATACTAGCTATTGTACCTGCTGCCCCTGGCTTAGTGGCTACTGTTTTAGTCAATACTTTTTTGGTTTGCGCTGTTGCGTTAGCCAACAATAATGTTGATGCTAGTAGTGCTGTTGTTATTTTCTTAGTGTTCATTAGTGTTTAGCTTGTTTTATTTTTAATTATATTATAGTTGGATATTTGCAGATATATTATGTGCTTTAAAAAAAATCAAATGTATGTAGTTAAGTACTATCCTTATTAAATCGCAATCAAATATAAAACTTAATTGTTTAGTTTGAGAGCTAGCTACATTTAAAAATTGATTATAAATGTAAATAATAGGTGTGTGCTCAAATTTTTATTTTCAGGTTAAAAAATCAGTTGAAATATATATTTTTGAAGTCATTAATTAGCTCGATTAGTTTAAAGGAATATTTATATAAAACCTAAATGTTATGTACTTATTAAAACCGTTATTGTTTTTTATCATTACTGTGTGTATTGTAAATACCGTTGTTGCACAAAATGATGATTATACACGCACTCCTCAATTAGATACCACACAAAAAAATTTAAACACACGTGAGCAACCTCCTACTTGGTGGCAAAAAAACAAAAATAAATTTAGTGCAGGAGGTAACTTAGGTATAGCTTACAGTAATGGTTTTTCCGTACTAGTAAGCCCATTAATAAGCTATAAGTTAACTAATTATGTAACTTTGGGTAATACTTTTAATTTTGCCTATTATGATAATATAAGTAGATATAACCTACCCGTAATGATGTATGGTGTAAGTCCATTTGTAAGAGTATTTCCATTGCCTATGGTATTTTTGCATACTGAATACGAAAATAATTATATTAAAATAGTGCATAGTCCTACACCTGTAAAAACAACATACATATATAGTTGGTTGGTGGGGGCAGGGGTTAAATATCCAATAGGAGGTAAATTTTACGCCACTTTAACGGGTCTTTGGGTAGCTAAAACCAATTATGTTAAATTTTATCAAAACCCCATAATACGAGGTGGAATTATTATCAATTTTTAAATTTATGCAAATAATATCAAGTATATTATTTATAATATTATGCGGCTAGTCCAACAATTCTGTAAATACTTTACATGCTTTGTCTATACTTATATTCTGTAATAAATACTCTTGTCCTTGAGTTCTTATTTTTGTAAAATTATCAGGACTATCAAGTAATTGTTTTATTAACGTTACTACTTCGTTAGGATTATCAAAATCTACTGCAAAACCAGTTTCATTGTTACGAATTAAATCTCGTGTAGCACCTGCTTTTATTGATGAGAATACGCACAATCCTGCTGCCATAGCTTCGTTAACTACCAGACCCCAAATATCGTAATTGCTTGGAAATAAAAACACTTGTGCTTTATGATATTCAGGTATTAAATCTATTTTTTGCAAGTGCGATTTTAAAGTAACGTATTGGTTTAAATTTTGGTTATATATTTCGTTTTTAATGTCATTAAATGTTTCACCACTGCCTATAAGTGTTAAATGAAAGTTAATATTAAGTACTCGTAATTTATCAGCAATAGCAATAAGTGTATGCACTTGTTTACCTTTAGTAAAATTACCTACGTATAACAATTGGCAAGGTGCATAGTTTACTACTAATTTATCTAAATAATATTTTTCAACATTTACTGTGTTATAGGCTATGTTTATTTTTGCACTAGCATTCAAACTCAATACATACTCTTTGGCAGCAGTGCCATATACCACGTATTCATTAGCAAATTGAGCCACTATCTTGCGAAACATTACTTTTAATACACTTACTTTTCTGTTAGGATTATTGGTAGTGCCACTCCATATTACTAATTTGTAGGGAGTAAATAATTTACCTATTACCGCAATTACAACGGCAATAGAAAACCCTGGAACTACCACTACGCTTGGCTTTTGGGTACGTATGGTTGTTAGTAATCCTTTGTATGAAAATCGTGTATTTTCGTTACTATTGGTGCTTGCGGTGTTTAAGTAATGATACTTAAATTCAAACTCAGTTTCATTTATTTTCCAATTACGAAACGCATGGCTAGGTGTAGAAAATACAACAAGGCACTGCTTACGTTGTGCAAGCAATGCCTTGTATATTGCATTAAATAAGGGTATGCGGTAAGGTGTGGGTATGTTACTTACTATTAGTAGCATTAGTTTATAATGTGCATATTCATTAACTTAATACCCCAAGTTGCAATAAACCATTAAATATAGATAGTCCATCGGTATTTAATAAGTTAGTATCTACTGCTCGTTCAGGATGTGGCATCATACCAAATACATTTTTGCCTGCATTGGTTACGCCTGCTATATTTTCTAGCGAACCATTAGGGTTACTTTCTTTGGTAATAGAACCTTGCGCATCACAGTATCTAAATAATACTTGATCGTTGTCGTTTAGTTTTTTTATAGCATCGGGGGCATCAAAGTAGCGTCCCTCTCCGTGTGCAATAGGTATTTTTAATGCAAGTGCTGCATCTACGTTTTGTGTAATAATGGTAGAGTTACTTTGTTTTTTGATGTACACATTTTTACACATAAATTTTTGTGTATTGTTGTGTAATAGCGCACCTGGCGTTAAACCAGCCTCACACAATATTTGAAAACCATTGCACACTCCCATAACGTATCCGCCACGGTTAGCATGGTTTATAACTTCGGTCATAATGGGCGAAAAACGAGCAATAGCCCCTGAACGCAAGTAATCACCGTACGAAAACCCTCCTGGCAACACCACAAAATCTACGCCTTGTAGGTCAGTATCTTTGTGCCAAAGTTTTACCACATTTTGTTTTAATACACCACCAAGGGCATCTATCATGTCTTGATCGCAGTTAGAGCCAGGAAATACAACAACACCAAATTTCATAGTAATAATTAGTTTTAAAAATAGTAAGTAATGAAGTTAAAAATAATGTATAAACACCGCACACGAAAGTAGCATAATAAATAGGGTTTCTGCCATCCATTCGCGTGTTATGTTTATAAAATAATTGCTTATAATTATACTAAAGGGCAAGGCAAGTAAAGCAAAATCTTTAAAAGTCCAAGTAGGAGCTACAAATACCGAAGCAAATGCACACACGGCAAACCACATTAAGTACGATAAAGATTGGCGTGTTTTAATAGTATAAGACGAATATTCATCAAACAATTTAACCACCGAAAACGTACACACAAAAAACAAAACAGAAAGCAACACATACATAGAGGTAGTGCTAGAGTTTAAATCATTAGATAAATGCAAGGGAAACATTATTTTTTGCTCCCAAAAAAAATCCAATTTATCTACATAGAAATAATAAGCAATAATTATTAAATAAGGCGTAATTAACCCCAAAAAAGTAACTACCCACTGTCGCCAATTAAACGTATTAAACACAATTAAAGCCACTATTAGCGATAAGTAAATAAGTGTAGCAGGCAAGTAAAATAATGAGGCAATACCAATTAATAAACCAGCATCAAACAATTGCGTAAGTGCGCTTTGCTGCTTGTAAGTAGCAAAAACACGATTAAATGATAATGCAATAAAAAAATTAGCCAACACTGATGGGTGTAAAGTAATGAGGGTATCGCTACAGCTCATAAGTAACACGTATAATAGTGCAGGTAATGTGCTATGCTTAGTAAGTATATCGTATTTATTTACAGTATAATTAATAATAATACCTGTGCCGATGACGGTAGAAAATGCAAAAAAACTAAGGGTGTACGAACGTACATTTATATAATGCACCACCAAATCAAACAATGGCATTTTATAATAAAGCGCCACATAAGGCACGTGTGCAAATGCACTACCCCAAAGCAACAACGCTATTAAAAACAAAAATATATATGTAAAGGGTTGATTGTCCCTAAAAAAGCCTATTATCATTATTGCAAAAATAGCTTTTTTGAATTGATTTTTCTTACTATTATTGCAGTAATAATTTTAAACTAAAAACATGGAAACTATAGTAAATTTTTTTGAAGGTTTATTTGTAATATTAATGTCAATAGGTGCATTGGGTAACTGGGCATTTGGCTTGTCAATAGCAGCAGGTATTGCTTATTGGAGCTATCAAGAAACAAAAAAAGAGCACCCCGAAGAAGATTTTGATAAAAACCAAGAGTATTTACCATAGTTAATCGCAGGTAATTCCAAAGTTTAAAGGTACCCACTTAGCTGGATAGTTTTATACACTCTTAAAACCTAAATAAAATAAAATTTTTATTTAGTCAACTAACAGTATATGCTATATTTATTTTACTTTTTTATTTTAGAAAATCAAAGAATAATTATTTAACAATACCTTTAACAAAATTAGTAAGTAGCTAAGTATTTACTTAAGCAATTTTTTTCATTCACTCACACCAAAATATTATAAAACAATGGCTGATACAGGCGACATTAACGTAGGTACTATTATACGGTTTAATAACGAATTGTGTTTAATTACAGAGTATCAACACCGTACACCAGGTAATTTACGTGCTTTTTATCAGGCTAAAATGAAAAATTTAAAATCGAACAAATCGGTTGAGTATCGATTTCGTTCAGGAGAATCAGTAGATATAGCGCGTGTAGAGCACAAAATGATGGAGTACTTGTACGATGCAGGCGACGAATTGTGTGTAATGGATAAAGAAACATTTGAGCAAGTAAATATTGCCAAAGATATGTTAGGTAATCAATTAAAATTTGTGAAAGAAGGTATGGATATTAAAGTTTCGTTTGAAGGCGACTTGCCAATACTTGCCGAAACTCCTACGTTTGTAAACTTAGCAATAACTTATGCTGAGCCTGCTGTAAAAGGTAACACATCAAACGGTGCGCTTAAAAAATGTAACGTAGAAACTGGTGCAGAAATTATGGTGCCATTATTTTATAATGAGGGTGACATACTACGCATAGATACTCGCACTGGCGATTATGTAGAGCGTGTAACAAAGGGATAATTTATAATAAATACCAACGTAAAACAATGTCTTACTCTTAAAAAAGTAAGACATTGTTTTTTTTTGTATATTTTATTTAGCACCAAATGGTGTAGAATTAGTATAAAAAAACCTTCAATTTTAGCAACTTTGCTATGTGAATAATTAAATTACTTTTACATTAAAATTTAACTGATTAGAACACCATGCCTCAATTTGAACTAATTATGCCCAAAATGGGCGAAAGCGTTGCCGAAGCTACCATTATTAAATGGTCTAAAAACGAAGGTGATAACATAAATACTGATGAGACGGTATTAGAAATAGCTACAGACAAGGTAGATACCGAAGTACCTTCGCCATTTGCGGGGAAGTTGTTAAAAAAACTATTTAACGAAGGTGATGTTGTGCAAGTAGGTAAAGTTATAGCTATAATAGGTGATGGAGATGTTACTGCAACTGCTCCAGTAGCAAGCGATACAACTACTGCTCCAGATATCAAAGTAGCAGACGTAGTTACAGAAAGTAATGATATTACAACACAAAATAATTATAACAATAGCAACAAATTTTATTCGCCCTTAGTTAAAAATATAGCTAAAGCCGAAGGGGTATCATTGCAAGAATTGGAAGCAATAGCAGGTACTGGTGCCAACGGACGTGTAACCAAAAACGATGTGTTGGATTATATACCACAACGAGGCGCGCAACAAGCTTCACCTACTCCTCAAGCAATAGTTACTCCTGCATTACAAACTGCAACTGTAGCTCCAACTGCTACAAAATCAAATGTGTGGATTGGTCCAAACGACGAAATTATAGAAATGGATCGTATGCGCAAACTCATTGCCGACCACATGGTTATGAGCAAGCAAACATCGCCTCACGTTACCTCGTTTGTAGAATGTGACGTTACTAATATGGTAGCATGGAGAGAGAAAAACAAAAAAGAATTTGAAAAACGCGAGAAAGAAAAAATAACATTTACCCCTTTATTTATAGAAGCCGTTGCACGTGCCATTAAAGATTTTCCTATGGTAAATGTATCAGTTGATGGTAACAGAATAATAAAACGTAAAGAAATAAACATAGGTATGGCAGCCGCATTGCCATCAGGAAACCTTATAGTACCCGTAATACGTAATGCCGACCAAAAAAACTTAATAGGATTAACCAAAGCCGTAAACGATTTTGCAGCACGTGCTCGTGCTAATAAATTGCAGGCGGATGAAATACAAGGAGGAACATTTACAATAAGCAACGTGGGCAATTTTGGTAACGTAATGGGTACTCCTATTATTAACCAGCCACAGGTAGCCATATTAGCTACAGGTGCTATACGCAAAAAACCAGCAGTAATGGAAACCGAATTTGGCGATGTAATAGCGGTACGTCAAATGATGTATCTATCATTATCTTACGACCATAGAGTAGTAGATGGTATGTTGGGCGGAAGTTTCTTACGTAAAATAGCCGATTATTTAGAACAATTTGACGTAAATAGACCTTTTTAAAAAAATCTATACTGTGTTTTGCATCGTAAATTGAAACACACTTACCTGAAACTAATAACAAACAATAATAGAATGATTAATTTTAATAAAACAGTACTACGTTTAGCACTATCATTAGTAGCATTGCTAACTTGCGTAAGTTCTTATGCTCAACTATCAAGCGGAGAATTTAAAAAGAAATTTAGCGAAGCCGACTACGATATGGTGTATGATAACTATACCGCTGCACAAAAAAAATGGCTAGAGTTATATGCTGCCGATAATAGCAATGCTAATGTAAATTATAAATTAGGTTTTTGTTATTTAAAATCGGCTAACGAAAAGGTAAAATCTATTCCATTGTTGGAAACAGCAAGCAAAAATATGTCGGCCAATTACGAAGAGTTTGACGCCACTGAGGAAAAAGCACCACTATCAACGCTAAAATTTTTGGCTATGGCCTATCATTTAGATGGACGCTTGGACGAAGCAATACAAACCTTTACAGTGTATCGTGCAAGTGTAAAAGTGAATAAAAATGCTGAATACAAAGAGATTGATCGACAAATAGAAATGTGTAACAATGCTAAGGAGCTAATGCAGTTTCCTGTAAACATTGTGGTACAAAACATGGGCGAAAAAATAAATTCATCAGCAAGCGATTTCTCTCCAACAATATCAGCAGATGAATCTACACTTACATTTACCTCACGAAGAGAAAATCCGGAGCACCCAGCACAAGAAGATAACGGAAATTTTTATGAGGATATTTATGTATCTACACAGCAAGATGATGGTACTTGGAGCGAAGCCAAACCTATTGGAAACAACGTAAACACTACCAACCACGATGCAGTAGTAAACTTATCGGCCGATGGGCAACAACTATTTATGTACCGAGGCGAAAGTGCCAAGGGAGGAGATGTATATACGTCGGAGTTAAACGGAGATGTATGGAGCGTGCCTCAAAAATTAGGATCTAATATTAACTCTAAATACTGGGAAACGCACTGTGCGCTTACAGCAGATGGTCGTATCTTATATTTTGTAAGCGACCGCCCAGGTGGGCTTGGCGGACGAGATATATATAGATGTGTAAAATTACCCGACGGCGAATGGAGTTTAGCAACAAACGTTGGACCTACTATAAATACCGAATACGACGAAGATGGAATATTTTTACACCCTGATGGTTCACACGTTTACTTTGCATCAAAAGGGCACAAAAGTATGGGTGGGTTTGATATTTTCTTAACCGAAATTAAGGAAGATGGTTCGTTTGCCCCTCCAGCTAATGTTGGTTATCCAATAAATTCAACTGACGATGATGTGTTTTTTGTAGTGTCGACAGATGGCCGCAGAGCTTACTACTCAAGCGCCAAAGAAGTAGCTACGAGTGATAAAGACAAGCCATTTGGCGAAAAAGATATTTATGTAATTAACCTGGTAGACAGAGATTTGGCAAACGTAACATTACTCAAAGGTGTTATTCGTCCTGGCGAAGACAACAATATATTGAGAAAAGTTGTCATAGATTTAGCTGATGCAAATACTGGTGAAGCTTTAGAAGTAGAAACACGTGTAAATACCAAATCGGGTAAGTTTTTGATAATAATGCCTCCAGGCAGAGATTACCGCATTACATATAATTTGGGTAAATACGGAACATTTGATGATACCGTACAAGTACCTAAAAAATCATCTTACAGAGAAATTGACCAAGAAATTGACTTAACACAAACTGACCCTATGCACCCCATCAAAAAAGGTGGCATAAACGATTTAGTAGCTGTAAATGATAGTTACTCAACAACTATCGAAACAGCTTTGAACTTTAACCCAACTAGCAACGATGAGGTTAAAAAAGGTAAATTAGTAAGCATAACATTGTTAAGTAATCCTACTAATGGTAAAACAGAATTAAACATAAAAACCAATGTTGTAAAATACACCCCCAACAAAGGTTATTCTGGAACGGATAGTTTTAAGTACAGTTTTAAAAACAACGAAGGAGCAGTATCTAACGAAGCAGTAGTTACTATACTTGTAAACAGTATATTGGCTATTGATGACGAAGCTAAAACCCTTGTAAACAAAGCAATAGACATAAAAATATTGGCCAATGACAAAGTAAAATTAGGCAAAATAGATGTGGCGACTGTGGCAATAGTAAAAATTCCTACTAATGGAGACGTAACTATAAATGAAAAAACAGGTATTGTTAAATATGCACCTAACTTAGATTATGCTGGCAATGACGAATTTATTTATACAGTAAAAGATGAAAAAGGAACAACATCAAACCAAGCTACAGTATATGTAACTATTGGCGAAGGCAAAAAAACAGTTAATTTACCTATAGCTACTACCGAAACGGATAAAATTGGCGCAGGTAATTGTGCTGATAAAACTGCCAACTATGAAGTGTATTTTAAATACAACAAAAACAATATTACTAGTAGTGAAAAAGAGTTTAACGACTTTATAGAATCTTTATTACCTTGTATTAAAGCAGATAAAGTTATCTCGTTGAACATAGTTTCATCGGCATCAAACGTGCCTACCAAAACATTTAAAACCAACGATATACTATCATTGAAACGTGCTAACGTAGCAAAATTAGCCGTTATTAAAGCCTTGGAAAAAAAGGGTGTTAAACAAAAACAAATTAAGTTTGCAAAAATAGAAAACATAGTAGGCGGGCCAGAGTACAACAAAGATTTTATTGAAAACAAAGCTAACTACGAAAAATACCAATACACACGTATTACTTGCACCAAATAAATATAATTTACACCTAATAAAAAAAAGCTCCATAATAGCAACATTATGGAGCTTTTGGTTTAAAATAAGAGCGTATATATGCCATTTAAACAACAGATTTAATTGAATATGACAAATTGTACTTAAAACAAAACTGGGTACAACTATTGATTAAATTGTAAACAATATAATTTAAAAAGAACTATGTCTAAAAGAGATTTTTACGAAATATTAGGAGTATCGCGCACAGCCGACGATGCCGAAATAAAGAAAGCTTACCGTAAACTTGCCATAAAACACCACCCTGATAAAAACCAAGGTGATAAAGCAGCCGAAGAAAAATTTAAGGAAGCAGCCGAAGCTTACGAAACACTTAGCAATGCCGAAAAACGCCAACGCTACAACCAATACGGACATGCAGGCGCAGCAGGTGGCAGAGGTGGACATGGCGGTATGGACATGGATGATATTTTTAGCCAATTCAGCGATGTATTTGGTGGTGGGCGTAGTGGCTTTGGTGGCGGACAGCAACGCCAACGTGTAAATAAAGGGACTAACTTACGTATAAAATTAAAACTAAATTTAAGCGAAATAGCCACAGGTATTGAAAAGAAAATAAAAGTAAATAAGTTTGTAAGCTGTACACCCTGCTCAGGTATGGGAGCTGCTAATGGCAAAGGATTTAGCACTTGCAATACTTGTAAAGGACAGGGACAAGTTACCCGATTGGTAAACACCATGCTTGGACAAATGCAAACTACCCAAACCTGCCCAAGTTGCGGCGGTGATGGTAAAATGATAACTGATAAATGTAAATCGTGCGCTGGCGAAGGCATAGTGCGTGGCGAAGAACAAATAAGCATACAAGTACCAGCGGGGGTTGCCGACGGTATGCAACTTAACGTAAGCGGTAAAGGTAATGCAGCTGCACGTGGTGGTGTTAATGGCGACTTAATAGTATTGATAGAGGAGGAAGTACACCAAATACTTAAACGCGATGGTAACAACTTAATATACGAACACTACATTAGTTTTGCCGATGCGGTATTAGGGAGTAATATAGAAGTACCAACCGTAGATGGTAAAGCAAGCGTAAAGTTAGACGCGGGCGTACAATCAGGTAAAATATTACGTTTACGTGGTAAGGGTTTGCCCGAAGTACAATCCTACAACAAAGGCGATTTATTGGTAAACATTAACATTTGGACTCCTCAAGAATTAAATAAAGAAGAAAAAGCTATGATGGAAAAATTACGCACTAGCGAAAACTTTAAACCTCAACCCACAGGAAAAGAAAAAGGTTTTTTTGAACGAATGAAAGAGATGTTTAATCACTAAAAATAAAAATAAATTGTTTTTATTATAATAACAGCTGTGTGTTGTGTGAAGGACAAGGAAATTATTTTTTTGTCCTTCACCTTTTTAGAAAGACTACTAATATATTTTGCGAGATTTAGTAGTGATTTTGAAAAACCACCAAAATATTTATTTGCATCTTGGGCGGAGTTTTATACTCGAAAACACCTTTAAATTTAAAACGAAACACTTTGTTTTTTTTGATATTTTTACGTAGAAATATTTTATACTAAAACTAATACAATGCCAGCAATTATAGATACTGATAACAAAGCACTTGCCGACCAAGTAATTGCTATTATTAAAGAATGTTACGATCCGGAAATACCCGTAGATATATGGGAATTAGGTCTAATATACGAAATAAAAATAAATGCCACCAACGATATAAAAGTTACGATGACGCTTACATCTCCATCGTGCCCTGTGGCAGAAACATTACCGCCCGACGTTGAAAAAAAATTAGCCGCTATAGACACCGCCAACTCGGCCAAAATAGAAATAACATTTGAACCACCCTGGGAAAAATCTATGATGAGCGAAGTGGCCATGCTTGAACTAGGCATGATGTAATTATTTTATAGAGACATAAAAAACACAATGAGTACAAGTTCATCAGAAAAAACTAAAGAAGAAGTTCGCGCTATACTTACCCAATATCTTAGCGAAAAACTACATCGTAAAACACCCGAGCGCTACGCCATACTGGACGAAATATATAGCCACGATGGGCATTTTGATATTGAGGAACTATACATACTTATGAAAAACAAAAAGTATCGTGTAAGCCGCGCCACACTGTACAATACTATAGAACTGTTTTTGGATTGTGGTTTGGTAACGCAACATAGGTTTGGTAAAAATATGGCGCAGTACGAAAAATGCTACAAATACAAGCAACACGATCATCTAATATGTATAGATTGTAGCAAGGTATTTGAGTTTTGTGACCCACGCATACAACAAATACAAAAAACAAGTTCCGAAATATTGGGTTTTGCCATACAACACCACTCACTTAACTTATACGGCAAGTGCGACCGCTTAGCGGCTGGTGCCTGCGAACACAACAAAGTATTTTTATAATTATACTAACAATTTTAATTAAATGAACGGTACTCCTACAAACATTATCCCAATCAATATACCTACACTGTGGCAACGTATAAAAAAAAGTATAGTACGCTTTACCCTTATAACCTTAGCGGTAATGGTGCTAATAATGAGTTATTTTATACTTACGCCCTACAGCCAAGGTATGCGTGCTGGAACATTAATTAAGTTAAGTAAAAAAGGATATTTGTTTAAAACATGGGAGGGAGAGTTAAGCCAACCTATGAATTTAGGCGACCAATCTACTGCAGCATTAACCAGTAAACTTTGGGGTTTTTCGGTAAACGGAAACAATGAAGCATTAGTAAACCAACTAAACGAAGCATTACTTAGTGGGCGTAGAATAAAACTAAACTACGAAGAAAAGTACATAGTGTTTTCGTGGCAAGGCGAAACCAAATATTTTATAACAAGTGCAGAAGTATCTAAATAAAATTATTGGTTTTATAAAAGGTAACAACACCCACGAACGTACACAGCGTGTAAAAAAAAACATTCTATTTACCGCCTTACTCAAAGCCATAAACATAGGTATTGGTTATGTGCTTATGCCACTAACCCTACATTACCTAAGCAAAGATACCTATGGGCTGTGGCTTACATTAAGCTCAGTTATAGCGTGGTTTAATGTGTTTGATATTGGCTTGAGTAATGGCTTGCGCAATAAGATAGCCGAAGCATTAGCCAATAACGATACTGTATTAATAAAAAAACTGGTTAGTACTACGTACGCTATTATAACACTTGTAGCCTTAGGTATTATGGCGATAGGCTTAATAATGGTATATAGTTTTAATTGGGTAAGTTGGCTTAACGTAAGTACTATATCCTTACAAGAGTTACAACAGGTAATGGCAGTTATGTGTGTTTTTTTTAGTATACAGTTTGTACTTAAAGTAGTGTTAAGTGTAGTGCTTGCTTACCAATTATCATTTGTTAATAATTTAATAAATACGCTTATAAACATAGCTACACTATGCATAGTAGTAGCGCTTGGTGCAATGGGTAAGGCGCAATTGTTAAACTATGCTTTTGGCATAAGTATGAGTGCTATGGCAGTGTATGGCGTGGCTACTATTTACTTATACTCACATCCATTACATGCTGCTTTGCCCAATTGGCGTAGTGTAAATTGGGCGTTAGCTCCTAACTTGTTTCAACTTAGTGTAAAGTTTTTTGTAATACAAGTAGCGGCAATAGTAATATTTAGTACAGATAACTTTTTGATAAATCATTTTTTCTCTAGTGCAAAAGTAGTAGAATACAACGTAGTATTTAAGTATTATAATTTAATTACAGTTGGTTTTTTTATGATAAGCTCTCCCTTACTTACCGCCTACACCGAAGCCTATAACAAAAACGATATGCAGTGGATAAACAGCACTTATATTAGGCTACTGCGAGCGTTTGTAATAGGTATTGCTATTACCATTATTATGACTTTGTACGCAAGTTATGTATATGATTTTTGGTTGCGTAAACAGTTGGTTATACACTACACATTAAATATTTATATGGCAATATATGTACTTATTAATGTGTGGATACTTATACATTATAGTTTAATAAGTGGCGTAAGCAAAATACAATTGGGTACGTATAGTGCTGTTGTGCAATGTGTTATTAATATACCTGTAGCCTACGTATTGTGCGTGTATTTTAACTTCGATGCTACTGGAGTTATATTAGCTAACATAATAGTACTATTACCCGATGCAATACTGTCAAAAATACAGTATCATAAAATAGTAAATAACACCGCAACAGGTATTTGGAATAAATAATATTGCGCTTTTTTTATTTTTGAGTAACGTTATTAAAATGAACAGCAAATAGCCGTATAATTTTTATGATAATAAAAAAAAAGGCTTGACTTAACAACACTTTACGCAAGACTTGTAGATTGCGCGTTTATAAATTTATTGACTTTACTTATCAAGTTCATTAGTTTAATAATAAATATTGTGTTTTAACTAAACAACTTTTGTACTAGTAGCTAACTGCACAAGCCTTAAAGATTGTGGTAGTCTGTACTGATGGTATTACTCCGTTTACTCTACGTAATAGCTTAATACAAAGCATCATCAACTATTTAATCTTTGGAACACATACAGAAAAGGGGATAAACTACAAAAAAACCCAATTAAATAAAAAAGCGTTGAGGTTATATCCTCAACGCTTTTTTATAAAAATTCAAATGCTTTACTAATTACTTTTTAAATTTAATGATGTACGTATTTGTTTTGTTACCTCTAAATACGGTTACGGTAGCTTGATTGTCGCATGCTCCACTGCCAAAATCTATCTGACGTTTGTATGTGTTTGAAGCCGTAGGAACTATCTCCAATACGCCTGATGTGAAGCGTTTGCAACCTTTTACTTTTTTATGTAATGGGGTTAGAATAGTGGCAATATAAATTACCCCTTCAGTGCTTGTTCCTCCGCCTGATCCTGTTATTTCGTATTCGTCATCAACCCAACCGCCCGAACCCACAGTACTTTGTCCGTTTACTAGTGTGCGTGTATGGTTGCTTGCCCATGTTGCAGACGTGCCATCAACATAGGTTATTTTTCCATTAGTTACTACAATACTCCAGTACATTTGTGAACTACCGTTAAGTCCGTTATTAGTTACAGTTTTAGTTCCTTCTATTTTGTTATCCTCTTCATAAAAATCATTAAACGTAATAGTGTTTATTGAACCAGTAGTACGATACTTGCCATTATAAGTAATTATCATTTTGCCACGACGATTAATACCATCTTTACACAAACAGTTTGTTGCACCAAAATCAACAGTAATTTTTTTGGGCGTTGATATGGTATCCCAAGTAAGTGTAGCGCAAGTATTTGCAAAAAAATCATCTGTCCCTGCAATTCTACCGCTAATGTCGTTAGCACCTCCGCCTGCTAATGCAGCATCTGCTATAACTCCACTGTTATCAAACTTTGCTTCAGATGTGGATGCATCGCTAACGGCATTATTATTACTAGCCGTTTCAGTTTTGTTTTCTTTACGGCAGGCTGTAAATAGTAAGCTTGTACATAGCGCTGTGGCTAGTATTAGGGCACTTGTTGTTTTGTTTTTCATGTTGTTTTTGTTTTTAAGTTTAATTATTTTTTGTGTTATTTAGTGGTATGATAAGCAGGACTATATATTTAAATGTAAATGTAATTATTTTTATACTACTTGCACAAGTTGGTAGGAGTTATTGTATTGCTTCTACTGATAGTTTATCATTCATTGCTCGTAACAACAATTATTTTATGTTCAATGTGCAACCAATTAATGTGCCAAACAATTTAAACATTGTACACATTGGCGACTCGCACATACAAGCTGGACATTGGGGTAATAACCTTATGCAAGGTTTAGATAGCAATGGTTTTGAGAGTACTGAAGCGGTAGTGCTTCCACATAGATTTATGAAAGGCTTGCTACAAACCACTAATTTATCAATACAAACATTTAATGAATACAGTATAAAAAGTTGCGCTAAAAACAAGTACGATAGTACGTATACGCACCTAAGTTATTTTAAAAGTACCGACTCTATTATTGGTTTTATTGTAAAACACAACATAGATACACAAATAAATTTTGAAACAAATGCCAATTATACTTTAGTAAAAAAAACGGCTATTAAGAATGAATTAAGTATAGATACGCTTTACTACACTCGTAGAGATACTGGTTCATTTATGCTGTGGAATATTACTAAACAAACTGTAAACAAAAGTGCTACTTATTATAACTTGGGTTTAAATGGAGCCAGCTATAAAACCACTGCTAAATATATTAATTTGTATATGCCTTATGTGGTTAAGGCTTCAATTATTATTATATCATTAGGAGCAAACGATGCGTATAATCAACCCTTTGACTCGATTCAATTTTACAAAGATGCACTAACGGTAATTAATGCGTGCTACACCAAATCTAACGCACACATAATTATTACCAACGCAGGGCATGCACAATATACTTCCAACGAACTATGCACCAATACTACGGTTGTAAATAATGTACTTAAAAAAATAGCTATAGAATATAACCTTACCTATTGGAATTGGTACGCTATTATGGGGAATAAAAACTGCTACAACGCCTGGTTATCATGTGGTTTAGCCCGCAATGATTATATACACCTAACACCACAAGGTTACAAATTACAAGCAAATTTATTTAATAGTTTATTACTAGAATTACTCTACAAAAAATAATTAATTTTGTACCAAAGTTAAAATCAACCTAAATAACTAAAACACACAATGAAAGAAGTATTTATAGTAGCAGCAAAACGTACTGCTATAGGATCATTTAACGGAGCATTAAGCAGCCTTAGCGCACCACAATTGGGCGCAATAGCTATAAAAGCCGCATTGCAAGAAGCAGGCGTAGCACCTGAATTAGTAAACGAAGTATATATGGGTAACGTGCTATCTGCCGCAGTAGGCCAAGCGCCTGCTACTCAAGCAAGTATATTTGCTGGCATACCTAATACAGTGCCTACTACCACTATTAATAAGGTATGTGCATCGGGTACTAAAGCATTAATGTTGGCTGCACAAAGTATTCAATTAGGTATTAATGATGTAGTAATAGCTGGTGGTATGGAAAGCATGAGTAATGTGCCACACTACTTGGAAAAATCTCGCGCAGGTTTTAAATTAGGGAATATAAACATGGCCGATGGCCTTATAAAAGATGGCTTGTGGGACGTTTATAACAACTATCACATGGGTAATGCTGCCGAGTTATGCGCTAAAGAATTATCACTAACGCGTGAAATGCAAGATGCTTACGCCATACAATCCTACACACGTGCAGCTGATGCTTACAAAGCAGGTAAGTTTACTAACGAAATATGCCCTGTAGAAATAACCGACCGCAAAGGCAACAAAACAAGCGTAATAGCCGATGAAGATTATACTACAGTTAGCTTTGATAAAATACCTACACTTAAACCTGTGTTTGTAAAAGAAGGCACTGTAACTGCTGCTAATGCTAGTAACTTGAACGATGGTGCATCGGCAATAGTATTAGTAAGTGGAGAAAAATTAAAAGAGTTGGGCTTAACTCCATTGGCCAAAATAATAGGCTATGCCGATGCACAACAAGCGCCAGAATGGTTTACTACTGCACCAGCCAAGGCATTGCCAATAGCTATTAAAAACGCAGGATTAACGGCCGACCAAATAAACTACTACGAAATAAACGAAGCCTTTGCGGCAGTATCATTAGCCAATAATAAATTGTTGAATTTAGATGTTAGCAAAGTAAACGTAAACGGAGGAGCGGTTGCATTGGGTCACCCTCTAGGAAGTTCGGGTTGCCGTATAGTAGTTACTTTAATAAATGTATTGCACCAAAATAATGCTAAGTATGGCGCAGCAGCTATATGCAATGGTGGTGGTGGAGCAAGTGCATTAATTATTGAAAAATGTTAATATTAAATGCTTTCAAAAATAAAAAACTACTATATAATTTGAAAAAAGTATGCGTGTAGATTTAAGAAGCGATACCGTTACACAACCCACACCACACATGCTAGAAGCTATGCAAATGGCGCAAGTAGGCGATGACGTGTTTGGTGACGACCCTTGTATAAATACATTGGAAAATAAAGTTGCTCAACTATTTGGTATGGAAGCCGCTTTGTTTTGTGTGTCGGGTACTATGACTAATCAGTTGGCTATAAAAGCACATTGTAAGCCAGGCAGCGAGGTTATATGCGATAAGCTATCGCACATATATGTGTATGAAGGTGGCGGTATTGCTATTAATGCGCTATCATCAGTTAAAACTATTGATGGAGATAAAGGACGTATTACTGCGCATCAAGTACAAGAAAGTATTAATAATCCTAACGATATTCATCAAGCTACTACACGCCTTGTATCGCTCGAAAATACAATGAATAAAGGTGGAGGGAGTATTTATGATTTTAACGAAATACAAAAAATAAAACAAACGTGCGTACAAAACAACTTGGCATTGCACCTTGATGGTGCACGTTTGTTTAACGCATTAGTAGAAACCAACGAAACCGCTAAAGACTATGGGGCGACCTTTGATACTATTTCCATTTGTTTATCAAAAGGGTTGGGTTGCCCAGTAGGCTCATTATTGTTGGGCACGGCAGACGTTGTAAAACAAGCGCGCAGATTTAGAAAAGTAATGGGTGGTGGCTGGCGACAAGCAGGCTACCTTGCAGCAGCAGGCATTTACGCATTGGATAATAACATAACCCGATTAACAGATGACCACAAACGTGCACAACAAATAGGCGAATTATTGGCACACAAAAGCTATGTAACCAATATATATCCTATACAAACTAATATTGTAGTATTTGAATTACCCACAACTATGTTAGCTACCGATTTTGTAGCAAAAATGGCACTTATGCACGTATACTGCATTCCGTTTGGTAAGCACTTAGTGCGTTTTGTAACTCATATTAATTTTAACGATGACCAACTTATGTACTTAGACACCTGCTTACAATCAATAGAATAAACATATCAAATCTTATTATTAATATCTCACTATTAAAATCTAAACCAACATGGCTAAGAAAGAAACCAAAGAAGTAAAAAAAGACAAAAAACAAAAGAGCATATTAAACGATGCATCTATTTCGTTTTTGGAAAAATACATTAACAACGCATCTCCTACTGGCTTTGAAGCCGAAGGACAAAAATTATGGTTAGAATATTTAACACCATACATAGACACAAAGTACGTAGATAATTACGGAACTGCAGTAGGTGTTATAAATCCCGAAGCCGAGTTTAAAGTGGTAATAGAAGCCCATGCCGACGAAATAAGCTGGTTTGTGAGTTACATAACCCCTGAAGGTTTTATATATTTAAAACGCAACGGTGGAGTAGATCATCAAATAGCTCCATCAAAGCGTGTAAACATACATACTGATAAAGGTATTGTAAAAGCAGTATTTGGTTGGCCTGCAATACATGTGCGCGATGCCGCCAAGGAAGAAGCTCCAAGTGTTAAAAATTTATTTTTAGATTGTGGGTGTACTTCACGCAAGGAAGTAGAAGAACTAGGCGTACATGTAGGTTGCGTAGTTACTTATCCTGACGAGTTTATGATACTTAACAACCGCTACTATGTAGGGCGTGCGTTAGATAATCGTGTGGGTGGTTTTATGATAGCCGAAGTAGCACGTATGCTTAAAGAAACCAAAACAAAATTACCATTTGGCTTATACATTGTAAATAGTGTGCAAGAAGAAATAGGCTTGCGTGGTGCAGAAATGATAGCACGTACCATAAACCCACATGTGGCTATATGTACTGATGTTACGCATTGTACACAAACACCTATGATGAGCAAAATAATGAGTGGTGATGTAGCTTGTGGCAAAGGCCCCGTACTTACTTACGGTCCTGCGGTGCAAAACAACTTATTAAAACTTATTATAAAAGCTGCTGACACTAACAAAATAGATATACAAAGTGCGGCAGTGTCTCGCTCTACAGGTACTGATACCGACGCCTTTGCGTATTCTACCAACGGTACAGCTTCAGCATTAATATCATTGCCATTGCGCTATATGCATACTACCGTAGAAAGTGTAGATAAACAAGACGTAGAAGATGTAATTAAGTTGATTTTTGAATCGGTAAAAAGCATTAAAAACAATCACGATTTTAAATACATAAAATTGTAAGTAATAATTACAAATTATACATAAAAATAGTGCCGATAAAATTAGTTTATCGGCACTATTTTTTTTGTACCAACTACTTTCATAAACTTGCTAACTGTGGTGTTTAGGTAATTTTTTTTACATATAAATTTACAATTTACCTTCATCGCCAAAACTATAATATCCTTTTTGTGCTACTATAATGTGGTCGTTGAGGTTTATGTCTAGCAACTTACAACTTGCGTTTAACTTTGCGGTTATGGCAATATCTTGTTCACTTGGCGTTAGGTTGCCCGACGGATGATTATGTGCCAATATAATACTTGATGCTAAATGTTGTAAAGCAAGGTTAAATATTATTTTAACATCAAACGCTGTACCTGCTACACCACCACGTGTAACGGCGTGTGTGCTTATTATTTGCCCTCTGCGGTTAAGTAACACCACCCACAGCTCTTCGTGTTGCAAATCGCTCATATAGGGCAAAAAATGATAGTAGGCATCTCTACTCGTGCGCAGTATGGTTAGTTCTTCTTTTACATCGTTTTTTTTGCGTAAGCCTAGTTCCATTGCAGCTATTATGGTTACTGCCTTTGCAGGGCCTATACCACGTACGTTGGAGAGTTCTTTAACCGTAAGTTTGCTCAGTTTATACAAATCATTGTTTACACTTGCAAGTAGTTTTTTTGCTATATCCAAGGCACTATCGGTGGTGTTACCTGTGTTTATTAATATTGCCAATAGTTCGGCATCGCTTAGTGCAGGCCTGCCTTTGGTAATTAATTTTTCGCGCGGCTTATCATCGTCCGCCCAGTTTTTTATGGATATGTTTTCGCTCATTATTCTATACACATATATGCCATAAGTCCTGCGCCTATTGCGAGGGCATCTTCGTCAATATCAAAATTGGGCGTGTGTACATTGGCACTAATGCCTTTGCTGGCATTGCCTGTACCTAACCTATAAAAACAGGCGGGTACATGTTGGCTGTAATACGCAAAATCTTCGGCCGTCATGCGCATGTCTTGCGGTAGTACATTGTCTTCGCCCAAATACTGCTTTGCCTTTGTAATGCAGGCTTCAGTAAGCATAGCATCGTTTATCAAAAATGGATATCCTTTTTCAATACGCACATCGGCTTCGCAATTCATACTATGTGCAATGCCGTTTACTATTTGGTGTATGCGTGTGTGAGCTTGGGTACGCCACGTTTCATCAAAAGTACGGAATGTTCCTTCCATTACTACTTGCGTAGGCAATACATTAGTTGCGCCTAATGCTTGCATCTTACCTATGCTTAACACCGTTGGTACTATTGGGTTTGCGTTGCGCGAAGTAATGGTTTGCAATGCTAATATAAGTTGTGCAGCTACCACTACTACATCAGTAGTAAGGTGGGGCATAGCACCGTGTCCGCCTTTGCTGGTAAGGGTTATGTACAATTCGTCGGTGCTTGCCATGTACATGCCTTTGCAAAAACCTACCTTACCCACAGGTATGCTATTTTGCACATGTTGACCTATAATGCTGGCTACACTAGGGTTGTGGAGTACACCCTCGTTAATCATTAGCGATGCGCCGCCAGGTAGTTTTTCTTCGCCAGGCTGAAATAGTATTTTTACACTACCCTCTAATTTGTCTTTTAATGTATTTAAAATAATAGCGGCGCCCAATGTACAGGTAGTGTGCACATCGTGGCCGCAAGCGTGCATAATGCCAGCGTTTACTGATGTGTAAGGCGCAGTGTTCAGTTCCTGTATGGGTAATGCGTCTATATCGGCACGTAGGGCAACGCATTTACTATTGGGATTGTTCCCTTTAATAATAGCCACAATGCCAGTGCCTGCAATGCCTGCCGTAAACTCAATGTTGTGCGTTGTAAGTTGCTCCTGTATATATGCACTGGTGTTATGCTCTATAAACGATAACTCGGGGTACTTATGCAAATGCCTGCGCACCCCTAATAAGTAAGGCGCTAAGCTATTGGCGTGTTGTTGTATGGTTGTAGATAGTGGCATGTTTGTATTAGTATGAAATTATTTTTTGAGTATGTACAGTTCCATTTTCCACAACAGTTACAAAATAAATTCCGATTTGAGG
>JACMRI010000010.1 GCA_014376525.1 Bacteroidia bacterium
GTACTTAATTCTAAAAAATAATTGATTGTTTTGCTCGCCATGGTTTTTTACCAAAGCAAATTATATTAATGAAAAATAATTAACTAAACATAAATAAGTTATTCGTAATCAATTGTTTATAGCTTAACTTAATGACATTGCACTTGCGAGAGCGGGGGGACAGCTATAAAACAGGATATTTTATAGCTGTCCCTAGTATTTTATATGTATCAGGATAATATGTTTTTGTGATAAGATTACCGTTTTGGTCATAGTGTAAAAATGTTCCTACTCTACTGTTTTCATAAAAGACACCAATTAATTTCTTATTCCCGTTAGGATAATAGAAAACATAATAGCCCGAGTGCCATGCTTCCATATCCCAATACCCCTCTTCAATAATATTTCCTCTTCTATTTTTCAAACGGAAGATGACATACTCGTATTCATTATGCCAAAAGATGTTCGTTGATTTTTCACTAATCCTTTTCTTTGTGTTTGAGTATAAAAGAAATTTGCCTTTATTTTTATAAATATTTAAACTCATTATGGAGGTGCATGAATCATAGTTCAAATATTTATCATCTATAACAATAGTTAATGTATCTGTTTTTTTTGACAATCTGTTTTCTTGTAGATTGAAATAAAAATGCAATAAAAAAACACTCCCAATTACTATCATTTTTTACCAGTAGCTAATTTTGGATATGAAATTGTTCTATATTCCCAATACGTTGCAGTTCCATTAGAATATGGCATAAATCCAGTTTTACTATACTCTCTGCTTGACCCCGCTACCGCAAGAGTTAGATAGCCGTTTTGCGCTACCGCAAGCGTCCCGCTTGTGTGTTTGTTGCTTGTAATTTTCATAATTATATAGGTACATAAGTTTGTCTAATTTTATCAAATATAGTATTTTAACAAACAACTTTTTACAAGTAATAAACACACAAGCGGGACGCTTGCGGTAGCCTTAGGAACACTTGGAACAGCGGGGTAAAACGGCAAACTGCCATTTTACCACAAACCTACTCCACATACATAGACTTACTTTTGTAAACTTACTCTATGTTTGTAGAGTTTTTTAACCAATACTAAAGTGTAGTTTTAAACTAAGCTTAGCTAACCGTATAGCCCACCGCCCCTTAATTACCTAAGACTACGCCTAGACGGGTTAAAAATCAAATGAATTAGACGAGTTTTTTATTTTTATTTTTTCGTTTTTCTCTAAGGCTAGTTGCTTAAAATAAGGAAAAAACTCTGTTGGAAAAAAAAGAACGGATGTTAATTTGCCTGAATTGTCTTTGTAAAATATTTTGTAAAAATCAGCATCTCCTATATCAATCATTGTGATGTTAATTGATACTATTTGTTCAAACGGGATAGTTTCTCCTGTTAAGTAAAAATTATCGTTATTAAATGTTATTTTTTTTAATTTTTTAATTAAAAAAAATAACGTTAAGCCTAGACTGTAAAAAAAAAGGCTCCCTTTAATGTTATTACTATCCAAAGAATTATGTTTGGAAAAACGAGAAACATCCATAATAAAATTAGCAATTAAAAAAATAAAAATTATCTTTTTAAAAAATATCATATTTGAAGACAAAGGATATTTAATTGGAATTTCATTATTTTGCATCAAACATTATTGAATTAATAATTTCATCAACCATATATTTTTGCCCCAGAACATTTTCATTTTTTTCATTATCTCCCATGTAAAAAAATGTGTAAATATTATCTATACGTTTGACAACGTATAAAACACCCATAATATGTATATTGTTTTTTACTGCTACATATGTAATTTTGTAATTTTCCTCTTTTTTGTTTAAAGTTTCAGAATCGATTACTTTGAATTTATCAAATGACGCACCTAAATTTTTAATTATAAAAGACAAATCATCCTTTAAATTAGATGGCTTACTAATTACTAAATTAAAATTAGGACAAATTTTTAAACTATCACAATTTGTACATTTTGTGGCGATTAATATTTGTTCGCTATTTAATTTTACTTCTCTAAATTCTCTGGGTATTTTTATACTAATTTTATAAGGCTCAATATTTCTCACATTGAATTGAAAAATATTTAAATTAAAATTAATCCGAATTGTATCATTTGTATAATGACAAGCTTTTATTAATTTGCCATTTTTATCAAATTCCTTCCATAACCCAATTTTTTTATCATTCAAAAGTAATCCAACCGATTTAACAACCTGAGTATTTTCGTAATAAATAACAGAGGTAAGAGTATCAATTTTCAAATTATCAATATTACTATCAGTATTGCAAGCTAATATTGATAGTAAAATTGATAGTAAAATCATGCACTTATTCATTGTATCCAAATTTTAAATTAACATCAACCCCGCTACCGCAAGCGTTAGATAGCCGTTTTGCGCTACCGCAAGCGTCCCGCTTGTGAGTTTGTTGCTTGTAATTTTCATAATTATATGGGTACATAAGTTAGTCTAATTTTTATCAAATATAGTATTTTAACAAATAACTTTTTACAAGTAAGAAACACACAAGCGAGAAGCTTGCGGTAGCCTACATGTTTACCTAACGCTTGGAATGGCAGGGAAGATACAATTATGCTGGTAGCATGCGCGCTACATAATTTAAAACTAAAACTAAAATCAATAATTAATTAACCGGTACAAACTCTAATGCTAATTTTTAAATAGTCTAACAATGAGAAAGAGTTATAACTTTGTTTTTATAAATAAGAGCAATAATGATAATAACCGCTAACGAAGTCGCAGACTTCTAGTATAAATACTCACAAGTGACGCTGATACTTCGGCTCCGCTCAGTAACCAGCTTAACACTTGCGAGAGCCAACCAATTTAATAATAAGCTATGGAACACTTGCGGGAACGGGGAATTTGATACTATCTAATTTCAATATGGGAATAGGTTGTTTTTTATTTGGGCTAGTCATACTTTTTTAAGCGTATAGGTATCCTGTTGAAGGAGATGATATTAACCATTATACGTTAAGACTTTATGTTTTTGGAGTAGTGGGTGTTATTTTAGGAATAGCAATTATTTTAAAACAATTCCCCACCTAATCGTAGAGTTAGGTAATTAAGGGTCGGTGGGCTATACGGTTTGCTAAGTGTAGTTTTTAACTACACTTTAGTATTGGTTAAAAAGTTAAAAGTCACGCAGTGCGTGACTTTTGTTGTTTAGTGTATTACGTGCTGGGCGCATTCCACGAATCCTTTAGTTACTCATAGTTAATTTTAAGGGGTTGTTTCGTGAGCTCGGCTGTACCTCGGTGGTTATAAAGACTTCGATATACCGTAATGCTTTTTTTAGAGTTTTTTCTGGTCATTTTAGTTGTTTTTTAAGGCATAGGTTTTTAAATAAAACACCTATTACCGAAAAGTAATAGCTATTTTATTTTTTATTTGAACAACATCAAACTATCCCTAGTCGGTTGATCTTTAGCAGAGCTTATTCTGTTTAATTTGATAAATAAAAGGTGGTATTTATTTAAACAATTACTACTAAAGTGTAAAATTAAACACCAACAAAAATGTCCACTTGAGCATAATGGCCATAAAAAAACATCACAAAATAAGTTAATGTTCTATTTCTTTAAACTTTCTACATTTATTTTTTTAATGAAAATAAATTACACTTTAGTTAGTTAGTATTTCCTAATTTATCTATTTTCATTTTGCGTTCATTTTTTTCACTTTCAAGTGCTTTTATTGCAATACGTGTTATGATGTACATCCAATCTCTGATTTGGATAACCTTCTCATCAGTATAAACTAACCCTATGACAATATTTTTAAAAAATGTGTGAACGATGTAAATTATTATAAAAATCCTGTAAAGCTTGTAGGTCATATATTGCTCAATTTTGCTTATTGAAAATACCGGAATTAAAAATTTAATTCTTAGAACGACTTAAATACATGAGAGAAATAAAAAATACAACCAAACTGCTAAGATTTCCTTTTTCAATATTTTTCTTATCTGTTTCATCCTTTTTTTATATTCCATCTAACTACAATTATCAACTTTTCTTTTAGCTATTTGGCAAGTACCGGTGTTCCTTTTTAGTAATGGATATAACAGTTATCAAGATAAGAATGAAGGTTTGATTGGGGGTTTGGCTGGGCCACCCAAATCAACAAAATTGCCCTTCTATTTATCAAACCCGATGGATGGAACAGCGATATTACTTTCTTTTTTAACGAATGGAAAAATTGAATTATTTTATTAACGACTTTGGCAAAAGTAAAAATCAATCAAACACATGGAAATCAATTCTAAACACACTCATTTTTTATTTTGGCAAAAGTGGCTTTTCTACACAAGTTTACTTTTTGCTTTTTACGGAATTGTATTTGCATTTTATGGAAATAACCTATTATTTATTCCCTATAATAAAATGCTTGCTGTAATTTTTTGGCACAGCGCTCAATTTCCGTCCGAGGCAGATTCGTTTCGTGCTTTTATTTATGGTCCTTTGGGTGGAACAATCACTTGTTGTTATATTTTATTGGCATTTATTGCCCGTTATCCTTTCAAAGAGAAGCAACGATGGTCAAGAAATGCTATTATCGTAGCCTTCAGCTTTTGGGTGATTATTGATTCTTCCATATGCTTGTATTTTGGAGTATATCCTCAGATATATATCATTAATGCTTTTTCAATAACTGTAAAGGCACTTCCAATAATCTTTACCTGGAAAGATTTTCGTCAATCAATTAAAAGCGAAGCAACCATTGAATAGAAAGGTGCATCCATGGACTTAAAAAAAAGTTTATCACCAGGTATTATTGGTACTTCAGCTATGACTACGTTTAGTTATTTAGTTTCGGTATTAATTAGCGAGAATTTTTATGGAACCTGAAATTATGACTATCCTTATTAAATATCTTTCACCAACTGCTAAACAATATGCACCATACTTAGCGTGGAGTTTACATTATTTTATCAAATTTAGTTTTGCTTTTATCTTACTGAGATTATGGGATTGTAATAAATCCAAAACATTTCTTTGTTCTTTTATTTTTCGCCCATGTTATTTTGGGAATATTTGCAACTATTAGGATATATTTTGATAAAAAAATTGACTGATAATTTAGAAAGAAAGTAAATAAACATTAATTACACGCTGCATATCACTTTAAGTATTATATCAAAAAAATAAATGAAAGTCTCAAATAATATATTATTTTTACCAAATGAACTTAAAAAAATACACCACTAAAAAATCAACAAAAACAATTTTGTTGTTGCTTTCTGTTTTTATAGTAGCAGAGCAAAAAATTAATGCCCAAAATTTTACTCCTCAAAGCATTGATACCCTTTCCAATTATTTGTATAGTTTACAATACTCGGATAATACTTTGCCATCTTATGGAGGGGTAAAAAAAAATAAAGGTTTAGCTATTATTGGAGGTCAAAATTATTGCTCCGTTGAACCCTACTTTAATCACATTGCAGCTATTGGGATTTTGAAAAGTAATCATCCTGATAAATGTGGGTTTGCAAAACGATGGATGAATTGGTACTTAAACCATCTCGATTTTCAGGGCAAGACACTTAATCATTTTTATAAACAAGATGGAACGGGCGAAAGTACTTGTCCTCCAGGAGGTACTGGATTTTTTTGCAATCATATTGATGCAGAAGATAGTGATCTTGCTTTATTTTGGATCTTAGCTTACGATTATTACACTAATTCAAATGATTTAGCTTTTTTTACTCCAGCTGTAAAAACAAAACTTGAAACTGCAGCTAAATTTATGATGGACAGCTTAATATTTTCAGACAATTTATCTGTTCCTATGAGAAGTTATCCCATTAAATATACAATGGATAATAGTGAAGTATATCAAGGGCTTTTAAGACTTTCAAAAATTGAAAGTTTAATATATAATGATACTGCAAAATCAAGTTTATATCTTTCAAAAGCCAATGCTGTAAAAACAGCTATCAGAACGTTGTTGTACAATAATGCAGCTGGCCTGTATGACTTTTATCTTGGTAGTGCAGTTGACTCTACCCAGTGGTACAATTCTGGCATAGTTGCAAGTTTATGGCCGCAACTTTTTGGAGTGGATAGTTTATCCGACGCTCGCTCTATACATCACCGAAATGTACTTCATAATAATTTTGATGGAACTCCAAATACTAATTGGACAACACCTGCCTTTCTTGGAACTGTAGATGCATTTACTTGGGCTTCTATTGGTTATCTTTTTTCATTAGCGGGAGATACCGCTAAAGGTTTTGCACAAGCAAACTATATTAGTAATGTATTTGTTTCGCCTTTTCCATCTACCCCTTGTTATGTGGCTGATGCAGGCTGGGCCATTATGAATATGGCACTAAAATATCCTGCAACATCTAGTTGCGCCTTAACAACAGAAATTAAGGGTTATGAAGCTAATAAAGAAGCAATTACTATTTACCCCAATCCAGTAAAAGATAAATTATTTCTTTCCTTTAACAATAATTTAATCACAGATGTTAGTTTAAAAATATTTGATGAATTAGGTAGGGAAGTATTGAAATTTAAACTATTAAACAACTACCAAACAACAACAATAGATATCTCGCAATTTACACCCGGTTTTTATTACATTAATGCGTCATCGGATGATAATAGCATTATGTACAACCGCAAATTCATTGTAACCAAGTAATTAATATTTCAAAATATTAATTTCAAAATTACCACACAATTAACATTGTTTTAAAAGACACTAGTTCATGGTAGTTGTAAAAAAAAAAAATAAAAATAATTGGACGTAGCATGTGCTACGTCCTTTTTTAATAAGGCTTCCAGCCTGGCACACCGCACGTCAAATGTTTTAGTATTAATAACCTTGATACAAAAAAATTACAAATACACGAAACTATACACCACTTAAAACGGGAAGTTATTTCGCAATTTTTTAGTAATCAGTAATAATTAGATACGCTCTAATTTAGAAAAATAAAAAAACATAAATAATTAATTACAAGTTTGTTGTAGAGAAATTATCAATACAATCGTTACGCTATATTAAATTAGTTACTTAATTTTTTTATGTGATAAATTAGCTATAAAATTTATGTTAATAAAGAATTAAAATACTGTTGCAAACATGTTTTTTTACAATTATTATCTATCTACTTTCAGCTAACGCAATAATTGATCAATTTGCTATATTTGTGTGAAAATGAAAAACAAAAAATAGTCAATGCTTAAAATAGATTGCCACGCACATATACTGCCACACTCGTGGCCCGACCTCAAAAAAAAATATGGCTATGGAGGTTTCGTAACTATGCAACACCAGCCCGATGGTACTGCTAATATGATGCACGACGACGGTCGTTTTTTTAGAAAAGTACAAGAGAACTGTTGGAATCCTGAGCGTATAATAGAAGATATGGACGCACACAACGTACAAGCTATGCTACTATGCACCGTGCCTGTACTGTTTAATTACTGGGCAAAACCGCTTGATGCGTGGGATTGGAGCAAATTATTAAACAACCACATAGCCTCAGTACAAGCTAATTATCCCAAACGATTTTTGGGCTTAGGCACATTGCCTATGCAAGATGTAGCCATGGCGATTAAAGAACTAGAACGATTAAAATACCTTGGTATTAAAGGCGTTCAAATAGGGTCGCATATACAACATCGTAATTTGGACGACACTTACTTTCACGACCTGTGGGAAGCAGCCGAGGAGTTAGATATGAGCATATTTGTACACCCTTGGGATATGATGGGACAAGAAAAAATGCCCAACTATTTTATGCCATGGTTAGTAGGTATGCCTGCCGAAACATCACTAGCAATATGTTCTATGATATTTGGTGGTGTGTTTGATAAATTTCCTAAACTACGCGTATTGTTTGCGCACGGTGGTGGTTCGTTTCCGTTTACTGTGGGGCGTATAAGCCACGGTTGGCAATGCAGGCAAGACCTTTGCAACGTAAACAACATACAAGACCCGCGTAAGTATATTGGTAAGTTTTGGGTAGATGGTATAACCCACGATACACCTGCGTTGCACTACTTAATACAAACTATGGGCGTAGATAAAATTGCTTATGGTACAGATTATCCTTTCCCTTTAGGCGATTTGGAGCACGGTAAGTTTATAGAAACCGACGCTACATTATCTGAAGAAACTAAAGAACAATTGTTTTCAAAATCAACACTTAGCTGGTTAAATATTAATGAAGATTATTTTAAATAAACTAACATATATAGGTATCTATATATGTATATGCAATAGCGTATTAGCCCAAAGCAGAATAGTAATAAAGAAAAACTATCCACGTTTTGATAGGCTGCAATATGAGTATGAAGCCACCAAAGATTCGGTTAAGAACGGAAAATATACCGAGTATCATTTAAACAAAAGTGTAAAATGGAAAGGCTATTATACCTTAGGCAAAAAAGACAGTGTATGGACAGAGTTTTACGAAGATGGTAGAGCCGTAAAAACAATATACAACACGCTTGCAGGTACCGAAAAACAATATTATGCCAACAAAAAACTAGCCCACGAAGTACCCATTGTAAATGATAAACGTGAAGGTAAGTTTACAGGCTACTATGCCGATGGCAGTAAGGAAAGTGAAGGTAATTACACGCAAGGTAACAAAACGGGCGAGTGGGTATTTTACCACAAAACCAACCGCGTGGATATGAAAGGACTGTTTGTAAACAACGAGCAAAGCGGCGTGTGGAATTATTACTTTGCTACTGGCGAATTGATGACCACAGGCAATTACATAGCAGGTAAGCGCGACAGTACATGGACTATTTATTACAAAAATAAACAAATAGAGCGACAAGGAAATTATACCGAAGACTTACGTACTGGCGTGTGGACAACCTATTACGAAGACGGCAAAAAACTACAACAAGGTGCATACTTTAAAGATAAAGCTGATGATAAATGGTACGTATGGTATAATGACGGCACAGTAAAAGACGAGGGCGAATACAAACAAGGTTTAAGCGAAGGTGCTTGGAAAGGCTTTTACCCCAACGGAAAGCCCAATTATGTTGGTAATAAACACAAAGACTTAAAAGAGGGTATGTGGAAATATTATAACCAACAAACAGGCATTTTGATAAAAGAACAAGAGTACAAAGCAGGCGCTGCTGATGGTGCATTTAAAACCTACTACACTACAGGCAAGCCCGAACAAGAGGGATATTATAAAAACGGACTGAAAGAAAATACATGGAAATTTTATTATCCGTTTGGTATGTTGCTAATGTATGAAAACCATAAGGCAGGCAAAATGCACGGCGAAAAAGTTACCTACTTTGAAAACGGCAAAAAAAATAGTGTAACAGGTTATGTAAATAATTTGCAACATGGCAAATGGACCTACTACAACGACAAAGAAGAAAAACTGTATTCAGTAACTTACCAATTTGGCAAAAAAGTAAAGGAAACCCGCTACAACAATGGCAACCCCGAAGATATTAAATACACAAAAGATAAGCCTAAAAAGAAAAAATAAAACGGTATATTTATATAATTCGAAGTTGTTAAAAACCACCCCAACATAAAATGAAAGCAACCATACATATAAAATTAGTAAACGGAGATTTTAGCCAATCTATAGCCGATGATTTTTACGAGGGCGATGCCTCCGAAGACAACGTGCGCTACATATGGGAAGAGGAATTATATTTTAATAACATAGACACATTTAAAATACTTAACAACGCCCAATACACCCTCAACTATGCTATTGGTGACGATAGTAAGGAACATATTATTAACAATCTCACTATTATTGAAGGCGAAACCAACAAAGGCGTACAACAAATAATAGTATCCAAAAAAATAATTAAAAGCACCAACAAAACCACTACGCCAAACAACGACGTGGTATTTGAATTAATATTGAAAGACAACATTAATTTTTACAATCCAACGGACGGTATGTATATTATAGCAACCGATTTCCCTAAAGATTTACAAAAAGTAACGCAATTAGCAACCAACATAGACGAAGACGATGAGCAAGAAGAAGAATGATAAAAAAGAACGCTACGAAGATAAAAGTAGACGTAGTGCAGGCGGTAGCAGTAACCGAAAGCCCAGTAACGACAGCCGTGGTGGAGCATCAGCCCCTAAGGGCAAAAAACCAATGACACTATCGGAAGAGGTGTACCGTTTGTTTTTTAAAAACCCTAAAGAAGAATATAATTACAAACAAATAAGTGCCGCATTACTTATAGACGACCAAAATGAACGATTAACGGTAGCTACCATACTTTCGGAACTCGAAAACCGTGATATAATACAACAAACCGAACATGGCTCTTTTAAATTAGTCCCACGTACTAATGACCCTGTGGGCATAGTAGATAGAACTAACGGCGGTGCGGTGTATGTAAGTATTGAGGGCTACGATGTAGATATATCTATATTACCCAACAAACACAAAAATGCTATGAAAGGCGATACTGCTCGTGTACACGTGTATCCTAACCGTGGCTCGCGCAGGCAAGAGGGCGAGATAGTAGAGATAGTACAACGTGCACACCAAGAGTTTGTAGGTACAGTACAATTAAGCGCACGCTACGCATTTGTAGTGCCGTCGGATGCACGAGTACCCTTTGACTTTTTTATTCCGTTAAGCGAGCTTAACGGCGCTAAAGACAAGCAAAAAGTAGTGGTACGTGTAGTAGAATGGCCCGAAAAACTAGAAGATAAACCTGTAGCAGTAATAAAAGAAGTATTAGGCAACGCTGGCGAAAACAATACCGAAATGAATGCTATAATGGCGGAGTACGGCTTGCCTGTGGCGTTTGATAAAGCCGTTGATGATTTTGCTAAAGGCATATCTAACGTAATAACCGAAAAAGAAATAGCCAAGCGCCGCGATTTTAGAAACGTACTTACCGTAACTATTGACCCCTTTGATGCTAAGGATTTTGACGATGCTCTTTCGTTTCAAACCCTTGATAATGGTAACTTTGAGGTAGGTGTTCACATTGCCGATGTATCACATTATTTAGCCGAAAATACTATACTGGATAACGAAGCCATAAAACGTGCTACATCAGTCTATTTGGTAGATAGATGTGTACCTATGTTACCCGAAACATTAAGTAACTTTTTATGCTCGTTGCGTCCGCACGAAGAAAAATTAACCTTTAGTGCTGTGTTTGAAATTAAGCCCGATGCTACTATTGTAAACGAATGGTTTGGACGTACGGTAATAAATTCCGACCACCGTTTTACCTACGAAGAGGCACAACAAATTATTGAAGTTAAAAAAGCTACTGATGCTAAAATACCAGTAGAAATGGACTTTATGGCATTGTACAAACAATTAGGCATAAACAAAAACATAGGTTCGGCTATTTTAGAATTATACAAATTGCACTTAATAATACGTGCCGAACGTTTTAAAAATGGTGCTATTAATTTTAATGCGCCCGAAGTTAAATTTAAGCTCGATGCTAACGGAAAACCATTGGGTACATACATCAAAGAAAGCAAAGAAAGCAACAATCTTATAGAGGAGTTTATGCTTATGGCAAACAAGCGTGTGGCAGCATTTGTAGGCAAAAGCGCTAAGACTGATTATGACAAACAAATAGTACAACTTAATGTTAAACCTAAGGGTAGCCCCACGTTTGTGTATCGTGTGCACGACAAACCTAACCCCGAAAAGCTAAGCATATTTATAGAATTTATAAATCAACTAGGCTACAACTTTAAGGGCGGAAGCGATAAACAAGTAAGCGCAAGTATGAATGCGTTGGTGGACGATGTAAAAGGTAAGGGCGAACAAAACTTAATAGAAACAATGGCAATACGCACCATGGCAAAAGCTATTTACACTACCGAAAACATTGGTCATTACGGCTTGTCGTTTGATTACTACACACACTTTACATCGCCCATACGCCGTTACCCCGATGTAATGGTGCATCGTTTACTACAACATTATTTAGATGGTGGAACTGCGGTAAATAAAAACAATTACGAAGCATTATGCAAGCACAGTAGCGACCGCGAAAAACTTGCTGCCGAAGCCGAGCGTGCAAGTATTAAATACAAACAAGTAGAGTTTATGAAAGACCGTATAGGTGCAGAGTTTGCAGGAACTATAAGCGGTGTAACCGAGTGGGGCATGTTTGTAGAAGCTACTGATACCAAGTGTGAGGGCTTAGTACGTATGAAAGATATACCAGGCGACTACTTTGAATTTGACGAAAAACGAATGGCAGCCGTGGGTGTAAAAACCAAAAAAATATATCGCCTTGGCGACAAAGTACGCATAGAAGTAAAACGTGCCGACCTTGCCAAAAAACAACTGGATTATATACTGATAGAAGATAAATCGGAATAAGGAAACTATACTATGAATATATTAATTACAGGCACATCGCGCGGGGTGGGAGAAGCATTGGTAAAACAGTTTGCTACACATAAGCACACGGTAATAGCAATAAGTAGAGGAGAGCAACCCATACAAGAAAATGTACATAATCTAATTTTAGACTACACCACACCACAAGGTTTGGCAGAAGTAAGTAATTATTTAACCACGCATAGTTTAACAATAGATGTACTTATAAATAACGCGGCAACGCTTATTAACAAGCCGTTTGAAGAAAATACACCAACTGATTTTATGTCAATATTTGCTACTAATGTAAGTGCGCCTTATTTTTTAATACAGCATTTGCTCATACATAAGTTGTTTGGTGCGCCAGCAGCGGTGTATAACATTAGCAGTATGGGTGGTTTTCAGGGCAGTTCAAAGTTTGCGGGGTTATCGTTGTATAGTATGACCAAAGGCACACTAAGCACTATGACTGAAGTACTTGCCGAAGAATTAAAAGATAAAAATATAAGCGTAAATGCGTTTGCTTTAGGCTCAGTTGCTACGCAAATGCTTAAAGAGGCTTTTCCTACTTACGAAGCCAATATAACAGCGAGCACCATGGCAAACTTTATACATCATTTTGTAATAAGTAATAATGGCTTAATAAATGGAAAAATAATTCCTGTAGCTAGTTCAACACCTTAGCGTAGATAACAGTATTTAGATTACAGATGTTAGCGTTGAGAGTATAATTATAAATAGTTTTAGTTTTGAATAGAGGTTAGTTTTCATCTAAATACAATGCCAATAAGCCCTCTGGGGCATCAATGTGTATTTGTTTTAACTCTTCGTTAATATCTATAACTATAGCTTGTGGTATAAATGGTATGAGTATTTCTATGTTAGATGGGTGCGTAACATATAGCAAGGGTTGTGGAGCATTGGTGTCTAATTCTTTTACTATGCCAATGTTTCCAAGGGTTGCGTCAATAACGGTAAAGCCCACCAATTCGCCCGCCATAGCTTCCTCTTCGTTTATTTGCACATATTCTTTGGCTACACTACAAGTACAACCTATTAATGATTTTGCTTGCAAGTCGCTATCAATACCCATTAATTTTATAACGTAAGTTTCGCCACTTGCGCTAAGTTGTTCTATTTTGTAGGGTGTTTCGCCAGCTGTGTTTTTTAATAAAACGTATTTAATGGCTTGGGCATTAATCAAAACAACAGAGGAGGGCTTAATTTTAAGCTCTCCTCTGTATCCGTGTAGTTTTGATATATAACCGATTTGTAAAAAATCGTTATTGTTCATTTACAGTTGTGTGTTAATTATGCTTCTGTTTCTCCTTCTGTTTCTGCAGCTGGAGTAGCTTCTTCTTCAGCTATCACTTCTGCAACTGGTGCAGGAGGAGCTAATTTAGCAGCAACTTTAGCAGCAACCGCTTCACGAACTTTAGTTTCGTTTACCGCAGCACTTTTCTTAACTGTAGCTTTTGCAGTAGCTAAACCTGTTACTTTCGCATCAATTTTGGCTGTTTTGTCCGCTTGCATTTTTTCAAACTTAGCGTCAGCTTGTTCTTGTGTCATTGCGCCTTTAGCTACACCACCTTGTAAGTGATATTTAGCTAATATACCTTTGTACGAGAATATAGCACGAACAGTATCAGTGGGTTGAGCACCTGTACCATACCAGTGTAATGCACGTTCAAACTCAAGGTTGATTGTAGCTGGGTTAGTGTTTGGGTTATAAGTCCCAATTTTTTCAATAAAACGTCCATCACGTGGTGCACGACCATCCGCAACTACTAAGTGGAAAAAAGCACTTCCTTTTTTACCATGTCTTTGTAATCTAATCTTTACTGCCATTTTGTTTTAATTTATTTGTGTTGTTTAAAATTTAGCTTTGCAAAAGTAAACTTATTTATCAAACTAACAACTCTATGTTAATTCATTTTAAAATTTAATGTCAATTATTGAAATAATAGCTGCGGTATTTGGTGCTGTGGGGGTATGGCTTGCTGTAAAACAACACATTTGGAACTGGTGGATATCATTAGTTAGTGTAATTATATACGTTTATATATTTGCGAAAGCATTATTATACGCTGATGCTGGTGTGGAAATAGTATATATTCTACTTACATTTTATGGTTTAAACAATTGGAAAAACGGAGGAGATAACGCAACTTTAAAAGTAAGTAATACACCCAAATTATATTTAGTTGTGTATGCGTTTATAATATCAATCTTAACTGTACTTATAGCGCAAGTGCTTACGCTGTTGGGTTCTAGTATGCTGTGGTTAGATGCTTTAACGGCGAGCATGAGTCTTGTGGCTACTTATATGATGGCACGCAAACAACTAGAACATTGGCTGCTGTGGATAGTGGCAGATAGTATATACATATACATGTACGTGCAAAAAGACTTATTGCCCAC
>JACMRI010000080.1 GCA_014376525.1 Bacteroidia bacterium
GACAATGGCAAGTTTAAATTTAATATGCTTGCGTATGATAAAACACGCTACACAATGTTGGAAGATATTGATGATACAGAGTTACGTGTAAAAGTAAAAGGGCAATTAAAATCGGACTTGGGCGAGGTAATACCTAACGCAAAAGTGATAGTAAAAGAAAAAGAAACAGGCGAAATACAAACCGTATTTACTGATGCTGACGGACGTTTTACATTTAACAAATTAGACGCCGACAAAAACTATTACACCACCCTTGACGAAAACGATCCTGCATTAAAAACATACAACAAAGTAGTGTTGTATAACGACAAAGGCGTGGAGCAATATAGAGCCGAAAAAACACAGTTTAAATTTAATTTTATACCTACTGATAAAACATTATACACTGATATTGAAGAAATAGATACGCAACTAAAACCTACAACTAAACAAATAGAGGGCAAAATAAAAACAGATGATGGTACTGCGCTTGCCGAAGGTACTGTAGTGTATTTAAAAGACGAAAAAGGCAATGTAGTAGCTACAGGCAAGTTAGATAAATACGGCAATTTTAAATTTGATAAAATACCTACCGACAAAAGTTACTATGTAGATGTAGATGCCGACGATACACAAATACGCCTACACAAAGGGCTAGTAATGACTGATAAATTAGGTAATGAAACACGCAAAGGATTTTATAATGCGAGTGGTAAATTTGTGTTTCAGTTAATAAAAGGCGATAAATCTTATTATAATGATGTAGAAGAAGAGGTTAATGTGGCTTTAAAAATTATTAAAAAAACACCTCCGCCAGTAGAAAAAATAATAGAACCTGTAATAGTAAAAACCGAAGACCCAATTATTGTAATTGAAACTAAATACAATACCGAAAACGTGTATTTTGATTTTGGTTCATCGTATTTAACTACCGAAATTAAAGCAGAATTAAAAAGTATAGCACAACACCTAAAAGAAAGCGATGCCAAGCGCATACAAGTAGCCGCTCACGCCGATGCACGAGGCAATTATAATTATAACAAATGGCTTACCGACTGCCGTATGAACAAAGTAATAGCTTACCTAAGTACGCAAGGTATTGATAAACGTAAGCTAAAAGGGAAATCATTGGGCGAAACAGACTTGGCTAATAAATGCGCCAATAGAGTAAAATGTACCGAAGCCGAACATAGAGAAAACCGCCGTACAGCCATTACAAAAATAAAGTAAGGGTAATTATTAAATGGTTTATTTTAATTAATAAATATGTAACTGTTACATTTTTTTTTAAGATTAGGTAACGGACTAGAAATATCCTCTTAATGAGTTAGTCATTATTGTTAACTTTTTGTATTCATTAAGTTTTATTGTTTCTCCAATATTCCATATCACAAAACGGAACTACAACAGTTAAAATATAATTAAAAAAAATACTATTTATCTCAAACAACGATTATACAACTGTATAGTATTCTCTAAACCTAAGTATAATGCGTCGCACACCAAAGCGTGTCCAATACTCACCTCTAATAAATTAGGGAGTTGTTGCGCAAAAAAAGCAAGATTATCTAAGTTTAAATCGTGGCCTGCATTTATTCCCAAACCATTAGCTGTAGCTATGTTTGCGGCATTTATATAAGGTAATATTACTTCGTGTTTATGTGTAATAAAATTTTTAGCATAGTGCTCGGTGTATAACTCTATACGTTGCGCACCGCATTTAGCGGCATATTCTACATGAGTAGCATCAGTACCTACAAATAACGAAGTGCGAATATTACGTGCATTTAATGTTTTTATTACATCAGTAAGCATAGTTTGATGGGTAACAGTATCCCAACCCGCATCGCTAGTAAGGGCATTGGGCGCATCGGGCACAAGGGTAACTTGTGCGGGTTGCACAGCAAGTACTACATCTATAAAGTTTTGTGTAGGATAACCCTCAATATTAAGTTCAGTGGTAAGTATTTTTTTTAATTCTACACAGTCATCATAGCGCGCATGGCGTTGGTCGGGGCGTGGGTGTAGTGTTATACCTTGCGCACCAAAGCGCTCGCAGTCTAAGGCTACTTTTATTAAATCGGGATTATTAGTGCCACGAGAGTTGCGAATTAAGGCTATTTTGTTAATGTTTACACTAAGTAGAGTCATGGTGGTTTAGTTTTATTTAATTGCAAAATAATGGAGTACAAATTTTAATTACTTTAAATTATACATTGAAATAATTATTCAATAATAGATAAACTAATAAAATAGTTTTAACTCCCATACATTAAGCGTACTTTGGTGCCAAATATAAAAACAAAATATTTACCCACGATGACATTTAACGACTTAAACCTCAACAACTCATTACTCAATGCAATTGCCGACCTAGGTTTTGAGCGCCCCACCACCATACAACATAAAACATTTGCCCCTATAATGGCGGGTAAAGATATATTGGGCATAGCACAAACTGGTACCGGTAAAACTGTAGCCTATTTGCTACCACTTATGCGACAGTGGAAATTTTCTAAAAAACGCAACCCGGAAATTTTGGTACTTGTACCCACACGTGAGTTGGTAGCTCAGGTGGTAGAGGAGGTAGAGAAACTTGCCAAATACACCAATTTTGCTGTTACGGGCGCGTATGGTGGTACTAATATTAAAACACAAATAATGGCAATAAACCAAGGGGTAGATATGGTAGTAGCCACTCCTGGACGTTTGCTTGATTTAATACTAAACGGAACTATACAAACCAAGTTTATAAAAAAACTGGTAATAGATGAGGTGGACGAAATGCTTAACCTAGGCTTTAGAACACAACTTAAAAATATAATAGACTTATTGCCGTTGAAACGCCAAAGCCTATTATTTTCGGCCACTATAACCGAAGAGGTAGAGGCATTAATTGAAGATTATTTTAATAATCCTTTAAAAGTAGAAGCTGCACCTACCGGTACACCACTCAAAAATATAGCTCAACTGGGCTACAATGTACCTAACTTTAATACGAAAGTAAATTTTTTAGAATATTTGCTAGAAACAGACAAGGCAATGACCAAAGTGTTGATATTTGCAGGAAGCAAACGTCTTGCCGACGATGTACACGAACGCTTAGAACATTCCTTTGCCAATGAACTTGCAGTAATGCACAGTAACAAAACTCAAAACACACGTTTTAAAACAGTTGAACAATTTGAAAATGGCGTAAGTCGCATACTTATTGCCACCGACATTATAGCTCGTGGTCTGGACGTTACAGCCGTATCGCACGTTATAAATATGGATGTACCACCTGTACCCGAAAACTATATGCACCGAATTGGACGTACTGGCCGTGCCGATAAAAAAGGTATAGCCATTACGTTTATTACCAAAGCCGATAAAGAACATAAAACAAAAGTGGAAGAACTTATGGGTAAAAAAATACCTATGAAAAAAATGCCCGAAGACGTAGTTGTATCTACTATATTAACGTTAGATGAACAACCTAAAATAAATATGAAAACTATTGAAATTCGCCAACCAAAAGTAGTAGCGAAAGGCAAGGCAAGACAAGAGAAAAAAGACAAAAACAAAAAGGTAAATATAAAAGTTTCGCGCTCCGATGCTAAGAAAAAGAAATATGGTAAAAGCTACGCTAAAGAGTATAGAAATTAAGAGCTGCAAAAAAAAATCACAATGAAAATAGATGTTAGAAAGGTTAATTTAACAGATATTAATTTATTACAAAAAATTAGGTAGTGATGAACAAACGGATACATTATTGAAATTAGAACAGAACAACTACAGCATATAAAACGCTATTAGTAATAATTTAAACAATTGATTTTAATTGTAAATTTTAATTAGTAATTAATACAATGAACACATTACAAGATAAACTAAACGCATTTGAGCGCATATTAACCATTATGGATGAGTTGCGTACACAATGCCCTTGGGACAAAAAACAAACCATAGAAAGCCTGCGCAACCTAACCATTGAAGAAACGTATGAGCTTGCTGATGCAATACTAAAAAACGACACGCAAGAAATAAAAAAAGAACTGGGCGATGTGTTGTTGCATATTATTTTTTATGCTCGCATAGCCTCAGAAACTAATGATTTTGACATAGCCGATGTAATAAATAGTTTGTGCGATAAACTTATATACCGCCACCCACACATATACAGCAATACCAAAGCCGATACCGTAGAAGAGGTTGAGGAAAACTGGGAAAAGCTAAAGTTAAAAGAAAAAGGAAATACCTCTGTATTAGGTGGTGTACCTACCTCATTACCAGCATTAATAAAAGCTACACGCATACAAGAAAAAGCACGTGCCGTAGGTTTTGATTGGAATAATAAAGCCGATGTGTGGGCAAAGGTGCAAGAAGAACTTCAAGAGTTTGTACAAGAAACCGATCCAATAAAACAACAAGAAGAATTTGGCGATGTATTGTTTTCATTAGTTAATTACGCACGCTTCATCAACATTTCGCCTGAAGATGCTTTAGAAAAAACTAATCGCAAATTCATACAACGTTTCCAATACATTGAAGCACAAGCACGAAACCAAAATAGAAGCGTTGACAGCCTAAGTTTGAAAGAAATGGAGGCGCATTGGCAAGCTGCCAAACACATATTATAATATATTTTAGTATTAAATATTAAGGGTTATATTTGTGTATAAACTAATAATTAGTACAATGAAAATTATATTAAAACGCACCCGCACTATTGTTAATATTGCTTTATCAATAATTTATACAACTGCTTGGCTAATGAGTGGTATTGATGCTCAAGCACAAAATATTGGTATAAACACTCTTACTCCTGATGCCTCCGCAATTTTAGATATTAAGCATACTACACGAGGCTTGCTTATACCACGCTTACAATTAGTAGCCAGTAATAATCCTACACCCATAACTGCACCAGCATTAAGTTTATTGGTTTTTAATTTATTACCTGCGGGAGTTTTTCCTAATGAAGTTAAAACAGGATACTACTACTGGGACGGTGCTAAATGGGTAGGCATAGGGGCTAGTAATGCGTGGGACTTATTAGGTAATGCCAACACCACAGCAGGTACTAACTTTATAGGCACTACTGATAATCAAGATTTGGTATTTAAGCGTAATGGAGTGCAATGTGGATTAATCAACGCTTCCTTATTTAATACTTCATTTGGAGTTAGTTCATTAGGTATTGCTAACACTGGAACGTCTAACGTTGCTATTGGAGCGTTTACATTAAACATGAACACATCTGGATTGGCAAATACTGCAATAGGTCTTAGTGCATTGTATGCAAACACCACGGGTAGTTTTAATTCTGCTAATGGTTATTCTGCATTACAAAGTAATACTTTAGGATATAATAATACAGCATTTGGTTATGCTACATTGGCTAATAATGTAACTGGTAATAATAATACTGCAATAGGCTATAATGCCTTAGAAACTAGCGTTTCAGGAATGCAAAACGTTGCATTGGGTTATCAAATAGGATTAACAAATATTACAGGGAGTAATTTACTATTATTAGGAGCATTGGCAGATGTTACAGTTGATGGTTTGACCAACGCCACCGCTATAGGTTACAACTCACATGTAGGCGCAAGCAACAGTTTAATACTAGGCGGTACATTTGTAGATGCTGTAAATGTGGGTATTGGTACTACCACACCTCTATCATTATTACACATACAACAACCAACTACAACACCCTTAACTACCACTGGTAATTATGGTATAAATGAACAAAGTGCAGGCATAAGAATAAAAAACGAAGCCGTAATATTAGGGACTAATGTTGCTCAAACTGGTTTATTATTTGAAGGTCCCGACAATGGTGCTATTACAGCTTACCAAGCTATTATGGGCGGAACCAATGGGTTGGATTATTTGGATTTTTATACCTCAGGACGACGTGCCACACTTAGTACCGCAATACCTAAAATGAGAATAAATCCTATTGGCAACGTAGGTATAGGAACTACCACCCCAGCATTAAAACTACACTTACACGATGCTACACAAAACTTTCATGCTTTGCGTTTAACTTCAGGTATCAGCCAAGCTAACTATTGGGATTTAGTAAAACGTGGCGATGCCTATGGTGTAGGGCAAAACCATAATTTTGTATTTGCTTACAACAATGTAGAACAAGTAACTATAGCTACATCAGGAAACATGGGAATAGGAGTAGGTGTACCCACCGAAAAACTAGACATAGCAGGTAGCATAAAAATAGTAGATGGCACACAAGGGCTTAATAAAGTATTAACTAGCGATGCTACAGGTAAAGCCACTTGGCAAGCACCTGCAGGAGCAGTATTATTTACCTATAATATTACACCCCATTCTAATGTGGCTAATGGTGGTACGTATGTATTGCCAGGATTTTCTTACACAGTAACCAAAGCAGGTAATTACCGTATAGAGTTTAGATGTTGGAATTCTTTTGTAGCTGCTACTCCAGGTATGGCTGTAGCTGAGCATATTCGATTATTACAAAATGGTGTACCTACTGATCAATATGAGGCTTATTGTATAATTGGTTCTAATACCCCTACCACTACATTTACCACATTTTTGCACGTTACTGGTTGTTCTGTTGGTGATGTACTCACAATCGATTTTAGAGGGGGTATAGCTGCAGGTGCAACCACAATAGATTTTAATAATCTTACCCCATGGACAACTTCTAAAGTACTTATATATCCTGAGTAATAGAATAATAAATATACTCCTGTTTTGTTTTAATTTTTTTTCAAAAAATAGCCACACTAAACAATAAGGTGTATAAAGTAGTATATGGTTTTAGAAATATTTTTTAGTAGTTGTTGTTTCGTTTTATATTTTTGTTTTTCTTAATTTATTCTAATTGTTAAAAGGTTTACCAACCTTGGTATAAGCATAACAAATGGGCAATACTAATTGAGAATAAATTCTTAAAAGTTGCTAGGAGTAACAAAAATAAACTATAAAACAGTTAATAAAAAATTAACATTATTACACATACCCAAAATATATGCGCACATTTAAAGAACGTAAACCATTACCCTTATTCGAAAATATAGTAATAACAACTGCCGCTGCCGAAGGTAAAGCCATGGCGCGTATTGA
>JACMRI010000081.1 GCA_014376525.1 Bacteroidia bacterium
ATAATTTTTTATCAACCTACATACAAAATTCGGTAGCTGGTTATGCTAACTATGTAATGGTACCTAACCAAAAAAACACAGCATCGAATTCCTTTCTTACCGCAAATTATTTGCAAGATGATTGGGATATGGTACAATGCAAAATATCAAAAATGGTACTTTCGGCAGTTTCTGCCAGCACAAATAAAGGCTGGTACATAAAACTTATTTCCGAAATGACTTACCACCTTCGCGATACCATTGGCGCTGAGTGTATTTATTTAAACACACAAGCAACAAATAGGGCAGTATTTTCAACATGGGAAAAACTAGGCTATAAACTAGGCAATACAACACACGTGTTTTCATTTTTAAATAAATAATAAAATTATAACTATGAATATTCCATTTTTAGATTTAAAACAACTAAACAAAAACTACGAGCAAGAACTCGTACTACAATTACAAAATGTAATAAACTCGGGTTGGTTTATTATGGGCAATGAGTTGGTGGAGTTTGAAAAAAATTACGCCACATTCAATAATACCGCTCATTGCATAGGTGTAGGTAACGGATTAGATGCACTTATACTTTCGCTTAAAGCGCTAAACATAGGCGCTGGCGATGAGGTTATAGTGCCGTCTAACACTTACATAGCAAGCTGGTTAGCAGTATCTTATGTGGGCGCAACCGTTGTGCCTGTTGAGCCAAGGTTAGACACCTACAATATTGATGTAACGTTAATAGAAGAAAAAATTACATCAAAAACAAAAGCTATAATGCCTGTAAACCTATATGGGCAAGCTGCAGAGTTGGAAGCAGTAATGGCGATAGCCAATAAGCACAATTTAGTAGTGGTAGAAGATAATGCACAAGCACAAGGAGCAACATGCAAAGGTAAGTTAGCAGGTAGTTTTGGAGATGCCAATGGTACAAGTTTTTATCCAGGAAAAAATTTAGGCGCATTGGGCGACGGAGGTGCAGTAACTACCAATAATGAAGATGTTGCACACAAAATAAGAGTGTTGCGCAACTATGGCTCGCAACAAAAATATTACAACGAAGTAAAAGGCTATAACTCTCGCTTAGACGAATTGCAAGCTGCTTTTTTAAACCTAAAATTAAAAAACTTAACTACCGAAAATAATGAACGTGTAGTTATTGCTAACACGTATTTAAAGCAATTAAAAAACGTAGGAGATGTAGTGTTACCAGTACTTGCACAAGGTTGTACAAGTAACTATCATTTGTTTGTAATACGCACCAGCAAGCGTAATGAGTTGCAACAATACTTACAAGCGCAAGGTATAGGCACGGTTATACACTACCCTGTGCCGCCCCATAAGCAAGCTGCGTATAGCGAATATAACTTTACCCCAACCGATTTCCCTATTGCATCGCTCATTGCTGATACTTGCTTGTCGTTGCCAGTATTTCCTGGAATGACAAGCCAACAAGTAAATTATATTTGTACCGCTATAAAAAATTATTATGCCTAAAATATCCATTATAATTCCGTGTTATTTTAACGAAGAAAATATTCCTATTACTAAAGAACGTTTATTAAACAACGAATTATTGTTTGATAACGATGTAACGTTTGAATATGTAATGGTGGACGATGGCAGTAAAGACAATACGCTTGCGGAACTTATTCAATTTAAAAACGAGCAACCCAACAAGGTAAAAGTAATACAACTTGCGGGTAATGTAGGTTCGTACAATGCAATATTAGCAGGAATGGCCTATGCCACAGGCGACTGCTGTGTGGTAATAGCGGCCGATTTGCAAGACCCTCCAGAGTTAATGGTAAAGATGTATGAACACTGGAAAAATGGAATAAAACTAATTGTAGGCAATAGAGCCGATAGAGAAGAGTCGTTTTTTCAGAAAGCATTTTCTAACACCTATCATAAATTGATACAAAAATTTGCATTAAAAAACATACCCAACGGAGGCTTTGATTATGTGTTTTTTGACAAACAACTAAAAGACGAAGTAGTAAAAATAAACGAAAAAAACACCAACACATTATACCTACTTGCGTGGCTCAACTACGATATGGTGTGCATACCTTACACTCGTGTAAAAAGAGAGGTGGGCAAGTCTCGCTGGACATTACAAAAGAAAATAAAACTGTTTATAGATTCGTTTATTTCCTTTTCGTATGCACCCCTAAAGTTTATTTCTGTTACAGGAATACTGCTAGGTATAGCCGCCTTGTTATATAGTTTTTTTATAATATTTATGCGGCTTACAGGGCATATTGATACTGGTGGATGGAGTAGCTTAATGGTGGTAATATTATTTGTATCATCGTTCCAAATGATAGGTTTAGGTATAATAGGAGAGTACGTGTGGCGCAACCTGGAAGCCAGCAGAAACCGACCTGTATATGTGGTAGAAAAAGTACACGAGTAACTTTTAAACTCAACTAAAACAAATAAATATGTTGCTTTTTTTTCATTATTATTTATCTGCGTTATTAGCAATTGTTATTGCGCTTTTGTTAGGTTCTTTTTTATTAAATTATGTGGTAAAATTAAAATCAACAAATACCTATTACGATATATTTATAAAAATGTGTATTGGTGTAGCAACGTTTACTATTGTAGTAAGTTGCTTTGCTACCAAAGGAAAAACGGTATTGGTACTACTATTACCATATAGTTTTCTTGGTTATTTTTTATACAAACAACAAGAAAGTAACTTAGTGCAAGAAGTTGCTTTTAGTACAACTTCAAAAAATAGTAAGTATGTATTTACTTGGGTTTTTGCTACGCTTATTTTTAGCCTTAGGTACAGTATGTATTCTATTAATAACACTGCCGATTATTATTATTACGCACGTCTATCCTACAAAATATTAGCAACAGGTTGCGAAAACACATTAATACACGTAACCAATGGAGTTGCGCCTTATCATTATTTTGAATTGTGGCTTAATGCAGGTATATCAAGCGTTTTAGGGAATAATTACTACTTAAATTTAATGGTGGTAACATTCTCTTTACTTACTCTTTTGGTTTGGTTAGGGCTATGTGCTATTGTTGAAATTCTCTTGCCACACAAAGCTATAAAAGCTATTTTATTTTCTTTTTTAGGCTTATTTATTACAGGTGTTTTTATTAAGTACTATACTTACTTTCCTTATTTAGATACCTTGCCAGTGTTTGATTTTAACATTTGGGCACAACCAAAAACATTAATTATTTACGTTGTGCTTATAGCATCTATTATTCATTTTATTAAATACAAATACACCACTGGAATATTGCTTTTTGCATTACTGCCATTAGTATATATAACTACCGCACCAAGTGTATTAAGTGGGTTAGTAATTTATATGTTAGTTGATAAATACGTATATAAAGAAAAGTTGAATACTACTATTTTATATTCCGTTACTTATGTAGTCATAAGTGTGATTTTGTTCTACATTATTTTTGCAGAAAGAACTAATGCTGCAACACTTAACGTAGTTGAATTATTTGGGAGTATTAAAACAAAAATCAATATCGTAGTAGTTACTCTATTTCAAATGTTCATTTATTACGCACCATTGCTATTAGTATTAATTGTTGATTTTAATTGGCTTAAAAAAATAATAACAGGGCATAAGTTTGTATTACTTGTACCTATTGTTTTTGTAGCAGCATTATTAAGTTGGGCTCTGTTTCCTGCAAGCCCTGATAATATTCAACTATTTACAAACATAGCACCTCCATTTATCAATATATTTATTTTTATAATTCTTATTTATTGTTTTAATGAAACTAAGAAAATGAAAATCGCTTATACATTACTACTTATAGTGTTTATGAGTGCATTAGCAAAAGATAAATATATTTTAAATGTCGATTTTAATAATAGTTCAACTACTTTAATTAACAGAATAAAAAACAAAAATCACACGTCCGTTTCATTACAAAGCAGAAATGATTTTAAAACTATTTTTAACAAAAATACCAACGTATATTTTGCAGGAAATTATTTAACAAATAGTTACTCCAACGCATATTCTATAAATTTATCAGTACATGAAATACCTATAAATAGTAACGGAATACATGCTAAAACAGAAATAAAATTAGTGGAGAATACTCCTTTTTATAGTTATGTGGCTAATCAAAAAAAGAATAGTACTTTTAAAACAATACAACGAAGCCAATTAGATTTTATTACTCAAAACAATGTTGAGTATATTATTTGCGACAAAAATTATTTATTACCAACACACATACAAGCCATAATAAACGATAGTATTATGTACAACAACGATAAATTTTTATTCATAAAATAAACACCATGAGCAATTATATACTATCTATAGACCAAGGCACTACAAGCAGTAGAGCAATATTGTTTAACAAAGCGGGCGAAGTAGTGCAAGTAGCACAAAAAGAATTTACACAACACTTCCCACATGCTGGTTGGGTAGAACACGATGCTATGGAAATATGGCAGAGTGTACAAGATGTAGTTGCCGAAATTTTAGCCGTACATTCCCCCAAAAGCATTGCAGCTATTGGTATTACCAACCAACGAGAAACTACTGTAGTATGGAACAAACACACTGGCTTGCCTATATACAATGCTATTGTGTGGCAGTCGCGCCAAAGTATGGACGTGTGCAACGACCTTAAAGCAAAAGGACACAGCCAATTAGTAAAAGACAAAACAGGCTTATTAATAGATGCTTATTTTTCAGGAACTAAAGTTACATGGATTCTCAACAACGTTGCGGGTGCTAAAGAATTAGCCACTAACGGCGATTTATTATTTGGCACAATAGATACGTGGTTGCTATGGAAATTAACGAACCACACTGTGCATGCAACAGATTATAGTAACGCATCACGTACCTTGTTATACAACATTTACGACTTATGTTGGGACGATGAATTGTTAGCAATAATGGGCGTTCCCAAAACTATGTTACCTACAGTTTCTCCATCATCTAAAGTATATGGGCACACCGCAATAGATTTATTTAAAGGTGTTAAAATACCCATAGCAGGTATAGCCGGCGACCAACAAGCTGCCTTATTTGGGCAAGCCTGCTTTACCAAAGGTATGGCAAAAAACACGTATGGTACAGGTTGTTTTATGCTCATAAACACAGGCGAACAAGCCGTAAAATCAACTAAAGGATTGCTTACTACTATAGCGTGGGGAATAGATGGAAAAGTAACTTACGCCTTAGAGGGTAGTGTGTTTGTAGCAGGCTCGGCTATACAATGGTTGAGAGATGGATTAGAGTTTTTTGCCCAAGCTAAAGACAGCGAAACACTCGCCAATAGCGTAACCGATACCGATGGTGTGTATGTAGTACCTGCGTTTGTAGGCTTAGGTACACCTTACTGGGATAGCGAAGTGCGAGGTGCTATGTTTGGCTTAACACGTGGCACTACACAAGCGCACATTACACGTGCAACATTGGAAGCTATGGCGTATCAAACTAAAGATGTAATAGCCGCAATGGAAGAGGAGTCGGGTATTAAGCTAAAAAGTTTGCGTGTAGATGGAGGTGCCGTTAGTAATAACTTGTTGATGCAATTCCAGAGCGATATATTACAAACACAAGTGCAACGCCCAGTAGTAAACGAAACTACAGCTTTAGGAGCTGCCTATTTAGCAGGGTTAGCAGTAGGGTTTTGGGCAAACAAAGAGGAAATAGCTACACAATGGTTAGTACAAAAAACCTTTGAACCTACTACCGATATTAAAAAATCTAACGAACTGTATGCAGGTTGGCAAATAGCTATTAAAGCAACAACAGCATTTAAACTCAACAAAAAATAAGCGCACTATGTCATCATTTTCGGTACACAATAGAACACAAATTATAAGCAACTTAACCACTACACACTACGACGTAATAGTGATAGGTGGTGGTATTACTGGAGCCGGAATAGCTTTAGATGCTACTGCTCGTGGCTTAAAAGTAGCCGTGTTAGAAATGCAAGATTTTGCTGCAGGAACATCGAGCCGCAGTACAAAATTGATACACGGAGGCTTACGTTATTTAAAACAATTGGAGTTTCAATTAGTAGCCGAAGTAGGCAAAGAGCGCGCTATTGTACATCGCAACGCACCACACTTAGCCATACCACAACTTATGTTACTACCCATAGTTAAGGGTGGAGAATTGGGGGTATGGTCGGCGCGTTTGGGTATGTGGGTGTACGAAAAATTAGCAGGCGTAAAACAAGAGGAGTGGCACAATGTATTATCCAAAACAGAAACCCTTGCGGCAGAACCTATGTTGCGTAGCGATAATTTATTAGGCGGAATTAGTTTTTATGAATACCGTACCGATGATGCTCGCTTAACTATTGAAGTGCTTAAACAAGCAGTAAATACTGGTGCTACAGCACTTAACTATAGTAAGGTAACTGGCTTTGAGTATACACAAAGTAAGGTAAGTGGTGTAAAAGTAGTTGATGTATTTACCAACGAAACTTATATTGTAAAAGGCAACTACGTAGTAAACTCATCGGGGCCGTGGGTAGATGTATTGGATAAGTTAGACGATATACGTGTAAAACAAGCGCCAAGCAAACTACACATAACTAAAGGTGTGCACTTAGTAATAGATGCGCAACGCTTGCCAGTAAAGCAAGCACTATATTTTGATACGCCCGATAAGCGTATGATATTTATAATTCCGCGTGAGGGCAAAACATACATAGGCACTACTGATACTTTTTACAGCGATGATATTGCTCGCCCACAAATAACGCACCAAGAACAAACCTATTTGTTAGGTTGTGTAAATAACATTTTTCCTACTTTAAAATTAATTGATGCCGATGTAGAATCTACATGGGCTGGGCTGCGTCCCTTGATAAGAAAGGAAGGTAAAGGACCTTCGGAAATTTCTCGTAAGGACGAAATGTTTGTTTCGGCACAAGGATTAATAACAATAGCAGGCGGAAAACTTACAGGCTACCGTAAAATGGCACAGCGTGTGGTGGACTTAATAGCCACACAAATAAAAACCAATACCGCTGTAACCCTTACCAAATGCACCACACAAGACATTGCGCTTGCAGGTACAGTTATTACTACTAATTTTGACTCTGTAGTACAAACCAAAACACAACAAGGCGTAGCATTAGGATTAACAGCAAACGAAGCGCATCAGTTAACATATCGTTATGGTACTAATGTAAGTGCAATATTTACAATTATAAAAGATTTAAACACACGTGCTACAACACCTTTGCCTATTGCGTTACAAGCACAATTAATGTATTGTATAGCTAATGAAATGTGTACCACTCCTGCCGATTTTTTTATACGCCGCACAGGTGCTATTTATTTTGATATAGCAAGCATTGCCAAATATGCCACGCCAGTAATTAATTATATGCAATCGGTTTTTGATTGGAACGAATCGCAAGCACTGCATTTTACAAATGAACTAAATACCGAAGTAGCGCACACTAAAGCAAGTGTTTAATAATTAGTGTTATGTAATACTTTTTGCTTATTTTTATAAAATGATAACAAACGCAATACAATTAATAGATAAGGTAAACGATGCTTTAACGTCTATACGTCCGTTTTTGATAGCCGATGGTGGCGATATTGAACTTATAGAAATAACCGACAGCAATGTTGCACGTGTAAAACTATTAGGAGCCTGCGGTTCGTGCAATATGAGTGCTATGACTATGAAGGCAGGTGTAGAAGAAACCATTATGCGTATGGCTCCCGAGATTACTGCAGTAGAAGCCGTTGCAATAGAAATATAATTTTTTTTATAAAACAGTAATTATGACTTATACAAAACAACTAAGTGCAATAGTTTTATTAGCTGCAATAGCAAGTTGCAAGCCCAATTTAAAACCCGAAATACAAACGTCAGGCGATGCAAACTTTGCTCGAGTAGTAACCATTGGCGATAACTTTATGGTAGGGTATGGTAACGGAGTACTTAACGAAAATAATCAACAACACTCGGTAGCTTATTTTGTGGGCACACAATTATCAAACGTTACGGGAGCTATATTTACACAACCACTTATGCTTGCTGGCAATGGACTAGGCCCTAATGCCAAACCTTGGGAAAGCGATTTTGTAACTAACTATCGTTTAGGTTATAAAACTTACACTTGTGAAACTGTACCTGGTCTTTCTCCATTAAAAGATATGACCTCTTTCACACAATCATCTCAATATTTTAATGCGTTTAATGGTGCTATTAACGATTATTCTGCACCGTTTACTACTACTACTGATATTGTAAACGCAACCACAGGAGCTAACTTGTACTTAAATCGTTTTGCGCCAGCAGGTACATTAGTACTAGATAAAATAGTAGCTACAAAACCAACTTTTGCTACTGTGTGGTTAGGTATGGAAGATGTATATAAGTTTATACGTACTGGTGCAGAGTTTGGCGCAGCTACCACTCCTGCTACATTTGAAGCCAACTTAGATAAAATAGTAAAAACACTTAACAACAATGGTACTAAAGGGGCTTTAGCAAACATTCCAAGTTTTGAAGTATTTCCATACTACAGTTTTTTTGGTCCTTATCGTGCGGTATTAACACAAGAACAGGCCAATTTATTAAATAGTAAACAGCCTACACAAGATGCAAATGGAGATATAGTAAGTTTATACAATTGGAAAAAAGATACCAATAGCTTTATAACTACCCCAGCCAACGAATACGACCCTAACGAATTACACTCGCGCCACATGGGCAAAGGGGAGTACATAACTCTTGCTGTTAATGTAGATTCTATTAAATGCCAAAAAATAGGTTTACTTAATGATATTCCTAGTAGGTATGTATTAGACTCGGTAGAGGTAGCAAAAGTTAAATTATTAATAACACAATATAACAACAGCATTAAAACCATTGCGGATAAATACAATTGGGCACACGTAGATATGAACAACTATTTTGCAGTGGTAAACAAAGGAGTAAAAAACGCAGGTGTAGATTATAGTACTGCATTTTTGAGCGGCAATTTTATTGGTTTAGATGCTTTTCATCCAACACAAAAAGGATACGAAATGATAAGTAACGAATTTATAAAAGCCATAAACACCAAGTATAATGCAACGGTATGGCCCGTGGTGTGTACAACTTGTGCGCCTATAAAGTTTCCTTAATTTTATGCAAAATAAAATTAAACATACAATTCAAATAGCAGCATTATCGCTGCTATTTGCGTTTAACACCCCACAACGCACAACTAACGTGTGTTTGAAAAAAACACCAACCAAAGCCACACAAGTATGGATAGATAAACTGCAAAACTATTACACACTTACCACTACCGAGTTTACCAAATACAACGCACAAACCAACACCCTACAACGCTTTAGCAACAACAACAGCACGCTACCCAGCAGTGTAGATGTAAGTAATCCGTTGCGTGTATTGTTGTGTTATAACCAATACAATACAGTAGTTTTTTTGGATGATATGCTTGCCCCTGCCGTTAATACCAAAAACGAATTAACCGAGCAAGCCACGCTATTGTGCAACAGTATGCTTAACGGTATGTGGGTATACAACCAAGCGGAGCTATCATTAAGCAGGTACGATAGCCAATGGAATGAAGTAGTACGTATTAATAATATGAATCAAGTAATGAATAATTTTGCGCCTACCACCATGCAAGAAAGCAACGGTATGTTGTATTTATACGATGTTAATTATGGTTGCTTACAACTCAATTTATTTGGTGGAATAGAAAAAAAAATACCCTTGCCCAACTGCACCAAGTTTAAAGTATTTGATGATGAATTGTGCTATAAACGAGATTCAACTTATTACAGTTATAATGTATTGAATATTGAAGAAACTAAATTAAATTTACCACAACAAAACTGTACCGACATAGCACTCAACAAACAAAAAATAGTACTACTTGCCCACGACACATTATATATTTACCAACGCTAAATGCCCAATACCAACTACAATAATTTAATACAACAATTAGATGGTTTTATACGCAAGTATTATAAAAACCAACTAATAAAAGGCGCATTACTTGCCTTAGCTTTGCTATTGGGTATGTACGTAAGTGTATCGGTATTGGCGCATTATGGGCAGTTTACTACTACTGTACGTGCAGTTATTTTCTTTGCGTCAATAGCTGCTACAGTAGCAGTATTAGCAAATTATATTGTAAAACCATTGTTGCATATAAATAAAATAGGTGCAATTATAAACCATACGCAAGCGGCTGATATTATTGGCAAACATTTTACTGTAGTAAGCGATAAACTGCTGAATATTTTACAATTAAAATCCAACGCCGATAGTGAATTAGCACAAGCGGCTATAGAACAAAAAATAACACAACTATCACCAGTAAAATTTGGTAATGCCGTTGATTTTTCGGCAAACAAAAAATACGTAAAATACCTAGCCATACCTCTATTAATTATTGGGTTGATATTAGCAATATCGCCTATAATATTGAGCGATGGTAGCAAACGATTATTAAATTACAATACCGAATTTATTACGCCAGCGCCATTTGATTTTAACATCAACAACAAAAAATTAGAAACCGAAAACGAACAAGATTTTGAATTGCGTGTAAGCACTACGGGCAACGAACTACCTCAGCAAGCCTTTGTAGTAATGGACGGTGTAGAATATGTAATGAACAAAATAAGTACAAGCGAATACAGTTACACATTCAAAAACGTATTAAAACCCATTAAATTTAGTATGCAAGCAGATGGTTTTAGCAGCAAAAGTTATGTGTTAAATGTAATAAATAGTCCAAGTATTAATGCGTTTAAAGTACTGTTAAATTATCCTGCCTATATTGGTAAATCTCCCGAGACTATAGCTAACACTGGAGATTTAACGCTTCCTGCGGGCACACACATACAATGGGTATTTGCCACAGAACATGCTGATAAATTAATTTTAGTAAAAAATACAGGCAAGGATAGCATACTTGTAGCAAGTAATAACAAGGGTAATTTTACTGTAAGTAGTACAGCTACCGCAACGTGCGGATACAAAATAATAACTACCAATGCGCAAGCTGTGCAACGAAGTAAAGTGGCTTATCAACTTAATGTAGTGCAAGACGAGTACCCAAGCATATCATTACAAACCGAGCAAGATAGCACCACACGCAACTACATAGCGCTAAGCGGAAACATTAAAGACGACTATGGTTTTACCAAACTACAAGTTGTATATACTGTAAAAACAAATGTACTAAACGATCTTGCTGCACAAGGTTTTGATGCTACGAGTGATAATACAGTTACTACTAAAACATACAGTATACAACTACCCATAACGCGCAACACTACACAACAAAATTACTCGCAAGTGTTAAATATGAATGCGCTTAATTTAAAAGCTGGCGATGAGTTGAAATATTATGTAGAGGTATTTGATAACGATGGTGTACATGGTGCTAAAAGCGCACGTACCAATAGTAGTACGTATAAAATACCAACCAATACCGACCTGAACAAAGCCGCCGATGAGCAAAACACCGAGATAAAAAAAGACTTAGAAAAAACAATAAACAAAGCACAAAAGCTACAAAAAGAATTAGCACAGGCTCGCAAAAAAATGTTGGAAAAAAAGAACTTAACGTTTGATGAGAAAAAACAAATAAGCGATTTATTACAACAACAAAACGCCTTACAACAAGAGGTGGAAGAAATAAAAAAACAAAATGAAGACAATATAAAAAAACAAAATGAGTTTGCGCAGCCCAACGAACGTGTGCTACAAAAGCAGGAACAAATAAATAAGTTGTTTGAGGAATTAATGAGTGATGAAGTAAAAAAACTAAATGAAGAGCTACAAAAAATGCTGCAAAATTTAGACAAAGATAAATTGCAAGAGAAGGTAGAAGAAATGAAGAATGACAGCAAAGAGCTGGAAAAAGAACTAGACCGTACCTTGGAAGCCTATAAACAATTGGAGTACGAGCAAAAGTTAGAAAAAACAAAACAACAACTAGAGAAATTAGCAGAAGAACAAAAGCAATTGGCTGATAAGACCGAGAAAACAAAAAATACAACCGAAGCGGAGCAACAAAAACTAAAAGACCAACAAGCGGAAATAAACAAACAATTTGAAGAATTAAAAAAAGAATTAGATAAACTAAAAGAAATGGGCAAGGACATGCCCAATACTCCTAACCTTGATAAGGCAGAGAAATCGGGCGATGACGCTAAAAAAAACATGAAAGAAAGTGCCGAAAGCTTAGCCAAAAAAGAAAACAAAAAGGCAAGCAAAAGCCAAAAAGAAGCCGCCGATAAAATGCAAGAAATGGCTAAAGAAATGGAAGATGCTATGGCCAAAGCCGAAGAGGAACAAGCGGAAGAAGATGCGCAGGCATTGCGTCAAATATTAGAGAATTTACTGCATTTATCATTTGAGCAGGAAAGCTTGCTAACGAATTTTAAAACTATGGAAAATGCTAATCCACAGTACGTGGCATTAACCAAAAAACAACGCCAATTACAAGACGATTCTAAATTAATAGAGGACAGTTTATTTGCACTAAGTAAGCGTCAGCCAAAAATTAGCAGTATTGTAAACAAAGAAATTACCGACATAAAAAACAACATGGACAAAGCCGTAACTTTACTTGCCGAACGCAACACAGGAGCTGCTACCATGCGCCAACAATTTGCTATGACAGCTATTAACAATCTCAGTTTATTGTTAAGCGAAAGCCTACAACAAATGCAACAGCAAGCACAATCCGAAAGTAAAAGCAAAAAAAGCGGAAGTGGTAGTTGCAACAAACCAGGTGGTACAGGCGCTCCTAAGCCAGGCAAAGGTAAAGGTGGTAAACCTAAGCCTAGCATGGCTACTATGCGCCAAATGCAAGAGGGCCTAAGTAAGCAAATGGAGCAAATGAAAAATGGACAGAAACCAGGAGGGAACTCTGCGGGGCAAGGTATGAGTAAGGAGTTGGCTAAAATGGCGGCGCAACAAGAGTACTTGCGCCAACAAATGCAAGGTGCAGCATCACAAAGTGGCGGTGGCAAAGGCGATGGACAAGGCAAAGTTGGAAAAGATGGCAAAGATGGTGGAAATAATGAAAGTGGAAAAGAAAACGGTGGTAGCAAAGGCAATGCACAACAGTTGCGAGAAATAGCCAAAAAAATGGAACAAAACGAAAGTGATATTGTAAATAAACGAATTACGCAAGAAACATTAAACCGCCAAAAAGATATTATGACACATTTACTAGAAGCCGAAAAAGCAGAGCGTGAACGTGAGCAAGACGACAAACGAAAATCTAACGAAGCCAAAGAAATAAAAAGCACACAACCAGCTTCGTTTACCAAATATGAGCAACTTAAAAAGCGTGAAACAGATTTATTACAGACTATTCCGCCCAATTTAAATTTTTATTACAAATCAAAAGTTTCTACCTATTTTAGTTTAATTAAAAATAGTAACACAAAATAATGCCCACCGCTATACGTATAACGAGTACACAAAAAAATATGCATCTTGTAGAAAAGATGATTGATGGTGTGTGTGCACAATTAAAGCTAGATGAAGCAACATATGGCAAAGTGTATGTAGGTGTAACCGAGGCTGTATACAACAGTATGTTGCACGGTAATGCTCTTGATGCTAAAAAAAATATTGACATTAATTACGAAATAAAACCCAACTACCGCATACTTAAAGTTACGGTTACTGACGAGGGTAACGGATTTAATCCTAACGAATTGCCTAACCCTATTGCGCCCGAAAATATTTTAAAAGAAAGTGGACGTGGTGTGTTTTTAATTAAACAAATGGCTACACGTTACACCTACAACACCAAAGGAAATTCTATAACTATGGAGTTTGATTATTGATTAAAATATACAACAAACATTTATTATGAATATAAAAACAATTTTAATTGCAATAAGTACGTTGGCAGTAACTACAGCCAATGCCCAAATAACAATTAATAGGTTAGATATGCCAAAGGCTTTAGACACTGTGTATGTAGGTGTTACAACTAATCTTAATGGAATTGACGCAACGCTTACGGGTACGGATTATGTGTGGGATTTTTCGTTACTAACCGCTAACAACACACGCTTAGATACATTTGTAAGTGTAACATCGACGCCACTTGCCTACCAATTATTTTTTAATAATCAAGTTACAAAAAACAGTTCAAACGTAGCTATTAAAATAGACGATATACCTTTGCCAGCTATATCTCCAATACAAATAACCAAAGTATATGGCTTTTACAAGAATCCCAATCAACCCGTTATCCCATTCATTAATCCTAACCCCGACCGCTTGTATGCGCAAACAGGTTTTGGTGCATCAGTAAACAATGTACCTATGTCAGTAGCATTAGACCCACAATACGATATGGACGTATGGTATAAATTTCCTATTAATTATGGCAACAAAGATAGTTGCTACAGTGTATGGACTATTGATGTGCCTAGCGTGGCATTGGTGCAGGAGCGTCGCCACCGTTATAACCTAGTAGATGGATGGGGAAGTGTAATTACACCATTAGATACGTTTAATTGTATGCGTATAAAATCGTATAATGTGGTGGAAGATTCTATAAAATTAAAAGCAGGCATTGGCGCGAGTTTACCAGGAGTAAAAACCAAGCAATACATAACCGAATATAAGTGGCTTGCAAAAGGTATGAAAGAGCCCGTGTTAAAAGTAACTTACACCTCCACAAACCCTACTATCATAGGCGTACCCATTGCCGAGTATCAACGTATTAATCCAAGTCCAAACCCAGCTAACGCATTACGTTGGTTAAATAAGATAGAAGGTATTACTATGTATTATGATGTTGCATCAGCTCAATTAATAATAACTAACGGAAGTAATAAAAATACAAGCCTTACTATTATAGATGCCATGGGTAAAGACGTAGTAAGTAAAAAAATAATTGGGCAACAACTATCAATACCATTAATACAATTAGCAAACGGAATGTACATAGCGCAATTGCAACAAGA
>JACMRI010000082.1 GCA_014376525.1 Bacteroidia bacterium
AGTACAAGACCCTAACGATATCATAGAATGGGTAAGCGATAAATCTTTGTTTTCTAAACGTTTGATATAACGCATTAACTCACTTTCGGAGTGATACAAATTAAATATTGAATGTTTTAAATATGCACTTGTACGGTTAGCACAAATAGGATAATCTACAGCAGTAACAGTAGCAGGATTTTTGCCTGTAACGCTTGCAAATACTGCTACTATATCGGTTATGTCTTTTGCTAAAACCGTTTCGTCTAATGCTATAGTTAAGGTAGTATCGTTTATATAATTAAAATTAATTTCGGCTTTTTCGGCTGCTGCACGTAACGCCTTTGTGTCTATATTGGTAATAGTTATTGTATCAAAATAATTTTTTGAGGTAACCTCAACACCCATATTAACTAAGGCTTTGGCTAATGTTACGGCGTTTAAATGTACGGTAGTAGCAATAGCTTTAATACCTTCAGCACCATGGTACACAGCATACATACCAGCCATTATAGCCAATAAGGCTTGTGCAGTACATATATTTGATGTGGCTTTATCTCTACGAATGTGTTGCTCACGTGTTTGTAACGCCATGCGCAATGCTGGTTTACCTTGTGTATCAATGGATACACCAATAATACGCCCTGGAATTATACGTTTGAATTCGTCTTTAGTAGCGAAAAAAGCAGCGTGAGGCCCACCATAACCCATTGGTACACCAAAGCGTTGTGTGTTACCTACTACGCAATCAGCGCCCCATTCGCCCGGGGGAGTAAGCAATGCCAACGATAATAAATCTGCAGCTACACATACCATAACACCGTGTTGTTTTACGGCGCTTACAAATTGTGCGTAGTCGTGTGCTTCGCCATTAACAGCAGGGTATTGTAACATAGCACCAAAGGTAGTGTTGTTGGCAGTAAATGTTTTCCAGTTACCTATGCGTAGCTCTATGCCTATAGGAGTTGCACGCGTTTTAAGCACGTCTATTGTTTGAGGTAAACACTCATCACTTACAAAAAAAATATTTGCATTATTTTTTACCTGCTCGCGCGAACGACTATTAAAAAACATACTCATAGCTTCTGCAGCAGCAGTAGATTCGTCTAGCAAAGACGCATTGGCAATTTCCATAGCGGTAAGGTTACTTACCATAGTTTGAAAATTTAACAATGCCTCCAAACGTCCTTGTGCTATTTCAGCCTGATAAGGCGTGTAAGCAGTGTACCAGCCTGGGTTTTCTAGTATATTACGTTGTATAGGCGCTGGCACTATTGTACCGTGGTAGCCTAAGCCTATGTACGAACGAAATACTTTGTTTAATTTACCTAATTCTTTAATGTGTTGTGCATACTCAAATTCGCTCATGGCCGCAGGTAAGTTTAATGGCTTAGCTAAACGAATATTAGCAGGTATTGTTTCATTAATTAATGCGTCTATACTTGTAGCATTTACAACGTTAAGCATTGCAGCTACATCAGTAGTACGTGGGCCTATATGGCGAGATTGAAAGTTTGCGCTCATGGTATGTTGGTTATTGTTGTTTTAATAATTGGTTATACAAAAGTAACTAAAAAAAGAATTGCGAATTGAATTTAAAGTTCCATTTTTAGTAATATATCTCTTGCTTTACTCTTAGAGTATTTGCTTACACAATGTTGTAATAGTTTTTTTGCTTCGTTATTTTTTTCCTGGTATAATAATAAACCTGCTTTATTGAGTAATGCAGTTTCATAGTCGGGGTCTAGGGCTAAAGCTTTGTTGTAATATATTTCTGCTTTGGTTATGTTGCCTTGTGTTACTAACAAAAATCCGTAATTGGCAAGTGCTGCCACATGTTTGGGGTTTTGGTTAAGTATATACTCAAATTGTTGTTGCGCTTCGTTTATTTGGTTGTTACTTGCTAATAGTGTTGCGTATTTCACTCTAAAATCTAGCATGTAAGGTGCTAATGCTATGGCTTTAGCGTAGTAGTTAAATGCGGTTACTACTTGGTTTGTGTTGGTATATGCGGTTGCTATTCTATAGGCTGTCCAAGCATGTGCATTGTCGTAAGATTGTTGTGTGCAATGAGTTGTGAGCATATAACTTTTACCCAATTTATTTACATAATCAAGTAATGTTGCATAGTCTTCCTTCAAAAAATACACATTAATAATAGCATCAATATTTGCTTTAATTTCAGCAGGAGTGTTGCGTTGCAAATAATATAATGCACTATCTAAATAGGTACTATTGTTTTCAAATTTTTCATACTGTGCTATATAAGCTCTTGCCATAGTAAGTGCGCTAGGTTGCTTATCGTTAATGGCTTTTAAGCCAATAAATATTTTTACAAGCTTAGTTTTTTGTTTGGCTACGGGTACACGTATGTAATGGTCGTGTACCGTAACGTGCGGTATATCTATACTTCCGCTTGGGGGCATGTGGCACGCTACACAATTAAGCATATTAGCACTTTTGGTTTTGTTGCTAACTATGTATTCGTTGGTTAAATTATGAGTAGTTGTTTTATGACAGTTTATACAGGCGTTGTTAAAAATTTGTGTACCCGTTTTTTTTACGCTTACATGTGGGTTATGACACGTAACACAGGTTAGCCCATTTTTGTATGGACGCAAAGCTTTATTATCTACTTTTTTGAGCGATGCCGTAAAGCATTTACTCAGTTTTAATCTATCGGCATGGCTCGCCATTATAAACTCATCATCAGCATTTTTGTATTTGGGCAAAAACACAGTCATTACGTCGGCAAGACGCATACCGGGCTTAAAATCAAAGAACGATTTGTTAAGCGCAAGCACCGCATTACCTTGTAGGTGGCAACGCGAGCATAAGTCAAACTGCTTATCCACGTTGAGTTTAGCAGGATTTACAATACTATAATCTATGTATTTAGACGTGTCAGTTACATCGCCATTGGCAAATTTTTCCACGTGCAATTGCCCTGGCCCATGGCAACGCTCGCAGTTTATACCATTAGGTATTTGGTCGTACTTATTTTCACTACCTAACACAAATTTTGGGTAACTATTGTGGCAACTCATACACTCTAAGCCTATCTTACGTGCAAAGCGAGAGTTATGTCCGTCTTCAAAACCTGGGGGTAAATCCCACTGTTTTTTTTGCGCATAAAAAGTCATTGGCATTTGGCATACATACCCATTAGTGTTGTATAAGTGAGAGTTAGTATGTTGTCCGCTACCAATTACATAATCTACCAATTCTCGGTGTGCATAAGCGGTATCTTTATTTATTAAGCGATACTCTGTTATTTGTAAACGCTTGTTAGCAGTCCATTGTGCCACATAGTTATAATCTAAATAAGTGTCTTTTACAATGTGTTGCGTGCTATAATCGCCTACCGATTTTTGTTGTGTAGCCACATCAAACGATTTACCCATACCAGTTTCCTTAAACGTATTATATATTTCGGTATGGCACTCGGCACATTTTGCCATTCCTACATATTTTACAGTATCGTTGTGGTTAAGATATTGGCTTGCGTCAGTATTTTTTTTAGGTATAGGAGGTGTATTACAGTTAAACGTAAATCCAACAATAACTAGCAGTGTAATGCTTAACAAAAAATAAATAATAGATTTTAATTGCATTGTAATAAATAAACTATTTTTCTTAATGTACGTTTTTTATAAAAAAAATTAAGGAGTTACATAGGGTAACAAATCAGTATCTTTTAAATTAATATGGCTAAATTTCTTTTTAACCACACCGTTATTTAATGCCATAATAACAGGTACTTCAGGGCCACTTAACTTTACAAAATTATCTGATGGAAAATGAATATAAGGCACATCATTACTTTTTGTTTCTTCCCAAAATTTGGGTAATCGTTTTTTATCTCCAGCAACTATAAATTGTATTTTCCATGTAGGATGTTGGTTGTGCATAATATGTAGTTTTAGCGCTGCTATTTTGCAGTGTGGGCATGTAGCACTTAAAAAAGCTACAATATGTTTACCTGTTTTTAATTTTGATATTAGCTCATCGTTATTAAATTCTTTATCAGTAAGTAGCTCTAACGGTAGTATATAATTGGCTTTGCCTTCTGTAATATATTGTGCCATATAAAAATCAGGAGGATTAATTATGAATGGTAAAGCTACAGAAATGCTTATGCTCACTATCCATACAGCTAGGTTATAACGCCATTTTACATTTATATTTATGTACCACAACACTCCTATAAATCCTATCATTGCTAAATTTTTAATAATAGATTGTAGGGGCGTCATTTCTAAATATGTGCCAAAACATCCGCAATTACCCGAGTTTCCATCTTTAATAATGGCATATACTAAGTATAAAGTAAAAAATATAAGCAAAGCTAAAACAGCTTTTAAAGTAAACTTACGATGCTGAAATTGTAGTAACAACAATAACCCTAAACCAATTTCTAAACCAATAAGTAAACGTGCTATAATAGGTGCGGTAAGCCAATTAGCTATGCCTACATCAATAAAATTAAGTTCAAAAGCTTCAATAGGGTATAGTTTTATGTAACCAGAAAATATAAATACAGCACCCAACAAACTAGATAGTGTAAAATAAATAATGCGGTTAATTACAGGATTGTTTATTTGCATTAAATGAT
>JACMRI010000083.1 GCA_014376525.1 Bacteroidia bacterium
ACAACCAAATCTTTGCCTTTTAGCACTACAAACGTAAATGGCGCATGCATGAGCATCAGGTTATACCGCTTATCACTTTCTTCTATTTTTTTACGAGCAAGTATCATTTCTGTTACATCATACGCTATTTGTGTAACACCAGAAATGGAGTTGTCTGCTTCATAGTAAGGTTGGAAAACAACGTTAAAATACTTTTGTTTTAGCTGACCATTGTAAGTTAGTTTTGCGAGTATTTCATTTGCATACACTGGAATACCTGTTGTATAAACTTTCTCGATCATTTCTGGAAATGGCTGGTCTATAAGTTCGGGCAATACCTGCAACATTGTTTTGCCTTCCACATCCGTCCCTTTGCCCCAAAATTCTTTCATCAAACTATTGGCAAGGGTAATCACCATGTCTTTTCCCTTCATAATAGAAAAAGCAAATGGCGATTCCATGAGCATCATGTAATAACGATTGTTACTTTCTTCTATTTTCTTCAAAGCTTTCAGCTCTGCCTCGTGCTTTGCGTCTAATGCTTTTTTTAAAATTACCTGAGTTGTTACTTCATTCGCAATAACCGTAACACCCAAAATAGTTTCGTCAGCTTTCAAATAAGGTTGGTAAACAAGATTAAAATACTTATCTTCTATTTTTCCATCGCTCAAAAAAGAAGCAAGGATTTCATTTCCTTGGAAGGGAACGCCTGTAGTATATACATCACCAAGCAAACCTGGATATGGGGTATCTCTAAGTTCAGGAAGTACATCAAACAGTGGTTTTCCTTCTACATCATTGCCTTTCCCCCAAATTTCTTTTATAGTGTCATTCGCAAAGGTAATCACCATGTCTTTTCCTTTAAAAGAGGCAAAACCAAATGGTGATTTCATGAGCATCATGTTGTGTCGCTTTTCGCTGTCTTCAAGAAGTTTTAATACTTTTTTATCAAACTCAAGCTGGCCTATCAGTATCTTATTTTCTATAACATCTTCAGTCCGGTGAATAATATATTTCACATTATCATTCTCATCCAGTATAGGCGAACTAGTTGCTTGCCAATACTTCAGTTCATACCCGCCACCTTCCGATTCCGGTTTTGGAATATAGTATTTTACAACGGGTAATGTATCATGAGTTTTATTTTTAAGTACACGGTTAAACGAATCTCTGATTTTCCCTTCACTATTCTCTTCTAAATCATTAGGATTACTAGGAAAAATATTAAAAATGTCTTTACCGATTATATTTTCTCTTTTTGTTTTAGTGCCTTTTAAAAAGGCATTAGACACATTTACTAAATTGAATTTTGTGTCAATTAACGCCAACATTTCTGATGACTGTTCAAACATATTTATATAATCTTTTGTATTCATGAGTATTGTAAATATGCAATAAATAATTTAACTATTTAATTTAATTTCAATACCTTTTACAAAAAGGGGACAAATAGCTTTTGTAAACTAATTGCTTTATTAATTTTACGATGTGTAAATCTCAAAAAAAATTACGTTTTTGATAAAAGTAAAAATAGTAGAAAAATATTTTTTCATACCCCAATCGGGGGATTATTATTAAAAAAATTGCGCCATAATTAATTCACTTTATACGTTTGTTTGGCAGTTTAATTGTAAATAAAAACTATGTGACAAATCTAAAAGTTATTGCAAGTATTATAACGGCTAAATAGTTGGTGGTGCAGTTTCAAGTATTAAGCTGTTACGTATTTTTACACTCAAATGCTTATGGCAAAGTTGGCAATTATAGATAGCAATTGATAATAACCAAAAGTGACAATAAAACCAACGGTAAATACTAAACCACTACGCCCATTATATAAGGCGCCCATTTTACCTAAATGGTTGAAAACACAAGGCAAATACCACCCAATAAATGCAACTACTTGTTAGGTACATACAATTAAATTACGCATTAAAGAGTTTTAACTAAAAAAGCTGGTACTATTAAAAAAATGATTTGTTTGTACAACTACAATTAGATGCGCAAATGGTAATTAACAGTACAATATAATATTGATGAAAGCGAACCAAAATTTACTGTAATTGGTACGTGCATTATGTTAATTTTGCATTTAATAATTTATAAAAATAAAACTTAAATGAGCACTTCATATTCATTACAAGATATTTGCACACAAACACGTAGAGATATAGTACGTATGGTACACGCAGTACAATCGGGCCACCCTGGAGGCTCATTAGGTTGCACCGAATTTTTGGTTGGCTTGTACAATAAAGTAATGACACACAATTCGGCACAGTTTAGTATGAACGGTACTAACGAAGATTTATTTTTTTTGAGCAACGGACATATATCTCCAGTTTTTTATAGTGTATTAGCGCGTAATGGTTATTTTCCAATAGCAGAGTTAGCCACGTTTCGTAAGTTAAATACTCGCCTACAAGGGCACCCCACTACACACGAGCATTTGCCAGGTGTACGCATGGCTAGTGGTTCTTTAGGGCAAGGCTTATCGTGCGCTATTGGTGCTGCTGTTACCAAAAAATTAAATAAGGATAACTCAACCATTTATACCCTACACGGCGATGGCGAATTGCAAGAGGGACAAATATGGGAAGCAGCTATGTACGCAGCTGCCAAAGGCATAGATAATATAATAGCAACCATAGATTTGAACGGAAAACAAATAGACGGCCCTACTGATGTAGTGTTAAATATGGGTAGTATTCCTGCTAAATTTTTAGCTTTTGGTTGGGAAGTTGTAGAATTGTTGGAAGGTAATAATGTAGATGCTGTTGTAGATACATTAAAACATGCCAAAACCTTATTAGGCAAAGGGAAACCTGTAGTAATAATAATGCATACTGAAATGGGTAATGGAGTTGATTATATGATGGGAACCCACAAATGGCATGGCTCGCCACCCAATACCGAGCAACTACATGCAGCACTAGCACAAAATACCGAAACCTTGGGCGACTATTAATTTTACTATTTAACAACTATCACAACTTAATTTTTTAATGAAAATATCTGCATCTATTTACGCACAGTCCGCACTAAGTTTGCCTGCATTAGCAAACCAAATGGAACAGTTACACGTAGATTATTACCATGTAGATAGCATTGAAAATAAAGCAGTATTTGCAGATATTAAAACCTTAAACGAATGTAGTGCTATACCTATAGATTTACATTTAATAACCGAAAACCCGCAGGAGTATTACGAACTTATAAACTCTGCAACACTTGATGCTGTAGCTTTTCAGTTCGAAAGTTTTAATACGGTAATAAATTTTAAAGCGCATATACACAATTGTAAAGTAGGTATAGCTGTGCTTAACGGCACGCAGCTAAGCGTTATAAACGACTACTTACCCTACATAGATTTTGTGCTGTTAATGACTACTACACCAGGCATAAGTGGTGGTGCGTTTAGCAAAGAAACTTTTAAAAAAATACGTCATGTAAAGGCACGGTTTCCGCAATTGGCAATGCGGGTAGATGGTGGCGTTACGCCCGAAGTGTCGTTCGTATTACGTAACATGGGAGTAGAAAGTGCAGTAGTAGGTTCGTATTTATTTAAAACCAACACCATAGGCGAGGCATTAATAAACTTACGTTTGCAGCACACACAATCGCATTATGTAATGCAAGACATAATGATTGATGCCGACGAGTTACCTGTAATTACAAGTGATTCAGCCACATTATTAGAAGTACTTACAGTAATAGAAAACTATAAACTAGGTTTTGCCCTATGTGTAAA
>JACMRI010000084.1 GCA_014376525.1 Bacteroidia bacterium
ATAATTCCACCATTATGGAAATGAGTAACGATGTAGTAAACAAAACAATTGCACTACGCAAGCGCCATAAAATAAAGCTCCCCGATGCCATTATAGCTGCTACGGCAATTGTGTATGACTTTACGCTGATTACTGGAGATATATATTTTAAGAACATTACAGAACTTAATACAATAGACCCACATAGTTTGTAAAAAAATAAAAGCCACGCATTGCCTAGCTTAAATAAACACTCTTTACATAATAATATGAAAATATATAACTATATAAAAAAAAATACTTTAGCTTTTTGGATTTCTATTGTTTATGTTGCTTTAGGTGGAGTTGTTGCTTGCTCCTTATATCCTGAAGACCCACTACATGGCAGTTGGTTTAAATGGGGCTTTTTATTTACCTTACCTGTAAATATTATTGGTTTCGCTCATCGACTTGCTAATGGAAAAGAATACTATCCTGTCGTTATTATTCAAGTAATAGTATTTGTCCCAACATTTATACTTGTCGCCAAACTAATAGCTAAAAAAAGAAACAAAAATAGCACGAGAAAATAGATAAGTTATCTATTTAAATCTAATTGAGTTTATGCTGTGGTCAAACTCGCTTTCATATTTAGCAAAATTACTTTCTATCGTATTATATGTAATAACAAATAAATCTCCTTGTATTATAGTGCTTATCGAATAACTTAAAAATACTCTTTGAGGTGATGTGATTCTTTTCAAGAATCGTATTCCTTTAAAGGTCGCATAATTAACCTCTTTGACTTCTTCAATACTACTTGTAGTGGTAGAAAAACTGCTTTTGTATTCATCTGATTTTAGATATTCATAACTTGTTATAGGAGATTTTGCCCTAATAATATTTATCAAATACTTAACTGATGAATCGGGATGCATTATCGTAAATAAATCCTGATAACCGCCTTGTGTTACTTCCGTTTTGTATTTATATATTTCTCCTATTTCAATCGATAGTTTATTTTGCTCACAATCCTGCACAACGTACTTAATATTTGCCAGTGGCATAAAAAAAAATATAAAACATAATAATAATTTCATGCAGAATTTAATTTGGTAAATGATTTAAAGATGCCTAATGTCCCCAATTTTGTATTGCATTTATCCCTTGTTCTGTTTTGTATGTAACATCATTAACAAAATCTACAGCACTATTATAGACACTTGTTGGTGCATCTTTTACCGCAATCAATATAGATTTAGCTGTAACCAAATATATTGCAGTAGCAGTACCTCCAAATGCCCTCCATCCTGTTGTAGAAGTCGTCAATGGCTTACCTTTAATGAATTCGGGTTTGCTCCAGCTATTGGTAAGACAACATAGTTTTCAGCCACTTTAGCCATATTTTTTATACCTGCATACCCTAGTTTCAAATCCCCTTTCAAATTTGCAGCAGTCCGAGCTTCTATTCCACCACTTTCCTTATCATGAACTTTAAATCCTTCTTCATCCATAATATCATTTCCTTCTGGCTCAAAAGCGTCTGTACCATCATTGTGTTCAGGATTTTGCCATTGTCCACCGTAATTTGAACCACCAAAATTTTTACCAAGTGTTGATGGATTTACTGCTTTCGGATCTTTTGGCTCCGCAGGTTTAGCCTTTGGTTTTTCAGTTGATGCCGTTTTCTTTTTATCGTCACCATCTCCAGTACCTGGCTTATCTCCATTTACATCCGTATTCCAAATTGGATTGTCATTAAAACAAGCGTAGTCACTTATTCCAACAGTTGGTTTAGGGTCTAAATTCCATCGTCTGCCTGTTCGTGTATCATATTCCCAAAATAAAGCTGTGTTGTGATTTCCGCTTCCTGATATTTCGTCTGTCTTTTCCTGTCCGTTAAATCCGTACCTAAACTTCTTCATTTTTATTATTGAAAAATATTCCTGCACCAATAGCTATTACAAATAATACAGAGCTTACGCCTGCTATGTTTACGCCAAGATCGTGTACTGTGGGTTCAAACTTAAACTCTACCGTATGTTTACCTGCGGGTATTTTCATACCACGTAGTACGTAATCTACGCTGGTGTGTGGCGTAAGTTGATTGTCTATGTAGCCGTTCCAGCCTTGTTTGTAATATATTTCAGAAAACACTGCAAATTGTTCGCTTGTGGTAGCGCTTTCGTATTTTAAATTGTTGGGTGCATACCCTGTTAGTATTATTGTGTTGGCAGGGCTTGGTGGCGTGGGTTTAAAGCCGTTTAAGTCGGTAGCAAACTTAGTTTCTACTATGGCAGTTTGTTTGGCGTTAAATGTTTTCATGGCTTCCAATGCTTCGTTGGCATTAGCTACTTGTTTTACATCGCTCACAAACCACGCATTGCCGTAGGCACTTAAGTTGGTAAGTGGTGCCGATTGTGGGTTGTATATTAAATATTTCATATTAAGCATATTTAATATTTGTTGTTGTGCAAAAGCATTATTTATAGCACTATCATTGGTGCTACCTTGCAATACTTTTATCAAGCCTTGTATGTTATCGCCTAAGCGTGTATCTATTAACTCTTGGTAACGCTTTAGTTTAGCACCGTGGTAGCCTCCTATAGACTTATGATAGTACGATGTACTTGCGTCGTTAAATGTGCTTGCACCTACGTTCAATACTCTAAAATTAGGGTCTTTATCGTTTAGTATAAATGTGTTGGCAGGCTGTTGTTCAAACGCTACTCTGTTTTCTGCTTTTGATACAAAAAGTTTGTCGTTTAGCGAGCGTTTGTCTATTGGCCACATATCTATTAATATTAATAAACCTATGGCAATTGCAATTACCATTTGGTTTTTTATAATTTGTTTTATGTACAATAATAATACACCTGCTGCTACTGCTATAAATAAGAAACTACGCAAGGCATCAGCCTTAAACAAGGCTATACGTGCTGTTTCAATGTTGCGCAAAAAATCTTCGGCTAATTGTTTACCATTGCTTTGTGCTATTTGTGCCATTAGTTTATCGTATTCGCCTTCAGCAAAAAACTCAGTAAGTGTAGGCATAAAATAAAACAATAATGATACACCACCAGTAAGTGCAAATGCGGTATAAAACACTTTATCCATAGTAAACTCTTTGTTTACAAGCGGTACGCTTAATTTCGATTTAAAGAAATCGGTTGTTTTTAGTAATTTATCTAAGGCTAATATTCCTATTAATGGCAAGGTAAATTCTACCATTATTAAGCACGTAGATACTGCTCTAAACTTATTATACCCGGGAAAATAATCTAACATAAAACTTGTTAAGCCCATGTAGTTTTTACCCCAAGCCAGCATCATAAATAATAGTGTGCCTATTACAGCAGCCCATTTTATAGCACCATCAACAATAAATACACCCAATACAAACAAAAACACTACAATAGCCCCTGCGTAGGTGGCAGTGGTAAATGGCTGGTTGCCCCAGTACTGTGGTTGTTGGGCTATGTTCTCTTTGTATTGCGGGTTTACATCTTCCAAGGCTGCTTTGCTTTCGCCCGTTGCTATTGTTGATGAATATCCTTTAAACGATGGTATAAGCAACGACATAGTTTCGGCCTTGCCATAGCTCCATTGTGTTGCATAATCTTTATCTAAACCTGTGGTGGTATTGCTTGATGTAGCTACTAAATCGGAGGCGCCACGTGTGGTATAAGGTGTGTGTGATGCGGTAATAAGTATGTTGCGTGAACTTACACCTAAGGCTAATATTGATGCTATACATACCAAACCAAAGGCTTTGGATAAATATAAAAACTCTTTGTTTTTGATAAATTTAATTCCCTCAATTGCACCATATATTAAAGTAAACAACACAAAGTAATACGTAATTTGGTAGTGGTTTGAGTATATTTCTAACGCTAAAAACAATGTAAATACAACAAAACCTAAGGCTAAGCGTCGGTTAAACAATAGCCAAACTCCAGCAAATGTAGGCGCCATAAAGGCAATAGCCATAGTTTTGGTAATGTGCCCCACTTCTATAATAGTAAAAAAGTAAGTAGAAAATGCAAATGCAATAGCACCCACAATACTTAACCAACGGTTTACTTTTAACACACTTAACAATATATAAAAACCAAACAATAGCGCAAACACAAGGCTTGCGGGGTTAGGCAAACCTAAGGTAACTACTCTAAATAAATGTTGTGCTATGTTGCTATTGCTTTTGGGTAATACGGTTTGGTAGGTGGGCATACCACTAAACATACTATTTCCCCACAACGACGGTGCTTCGGGGTGCGCTTCGTTATAGGTTTTTATTTCTTCTGCCATACCTTTGGTGTTGAGCATATCGCTCTGGCGAATTTCTTTGCCCTTGAGCATTGGCGATAAATACGTAAACGTAATAAGCAAAAACAGGCCTATTGCTACTAAATGTGGTACTATTAATTTAAAGTTGATGTTTTGAAACATAGTTGTTGAGTTGTTATTAATAAATGAATTGTAGGTTGTTTTCTTGGTTGCCTAAAAGTAACATTAGTTTTTAGTTAACGTTAGTGGTTGGTACTTAATTTTAAGGAGTCAAATTGTAGTATTATTTTATTGTCGTCTATAGCTTGGTTTATAAGCTGTACTACTTGTGCGTGTAAGTGTGGAGCAAATTCGTTGCACAATGTACTTACGCTATACACGATGGTTTCGTTGCTTAATAGTGCGGTTATTTTTTGTGATAGAGCTAGTTTACTTTCTCGTTTTTGAGTGAGGCACACATCGCATTTTTCGCAATTGGTAGTAAGGGTTTCGCCCAAGTAACTTATCAGTTGTATGTTGCGGCACACATTGTTATTAGTCACGTAATCTATAACAGTTTGTATTTTTTTGCCTTCGTTTAATTTTCGCAACTCATAATTTTCGTAACTAATAGTTACATCTTTACTTTGATAGCGAGGCGTAAGATAAGTTACCGAACTGGTGTTACTACTGGGTACATAGTCTAGCACGCCCATGTTGTGCATATCGGTAAGGGGTTTGGTTATTTGGTCTACACGCAGGTTTAACTTACGTGCCATAAGTTGTTCGTTTATAATTACGTACTCACTTAATATGCCCGAATAGTTGCGTAGCAAGCCTTTTATAATATAATCGTACTCTTTGTTACGTATTTGAAAATCGTACAACGTAGTTTTACTATAATTAATATGTACACGTGCAGGCTTAAAATACGCATCGTTAAAGGCAATGTACTTATCTCGTTCCAAAAAACGAATAGCCGCATACACCATAGCAGGGTTAAGATTAAAGGTGTTGCACATTTCCATAATATTAAATTCGTGGGTAGTATTTTCGCCCCCTTCTATAGCTATTTTACAATAACTCCCCAAGGCTTGATACACTCGTCTTATATCAATTGTACTGGGGTAGCTCATCAAATAAAATTCGCGCAGGCGCAATACATCAGTGTTGTTAAACAAGGTAAATGCGTAGGCAGGTTGCTCATCACGTCCTGCACGCCCAGCTTCCTGAAAGTAGGCCTCTAGCGTTGCGGGCAAGTCGTAATGCACCACCCAGCGCACATCGGGTTTGTTTATGCCCATACCAAAGGCATTGGTACACACCATTAATCGTATTTTGTTGTGTAGCCAAAGGTCTTGCATATTGGCTCTATCTTGCGCTGTAAGCCCAGCATGGTAGTAGCCCGCGCTTATGCCTTGGCGTTTAAGTTCTTCGGCAAGTTGTTGTGTAGCCTTGCGGTTGCGCACATATATTAAACCACTACCTTGCGTTTTTTTACACACATTAACCAATCGGTTAAATTTATCTTCGGTTTCAATGGTGTAATAAATAAGGTTGTTGCGGTTAAAACTTTTACGTAGTACGTTTTCTTTTTTAAACTTTAATTTTTGTTGTATGTCAATAATTACATCTTCGGTAGCGGTTGCTGTTAGTGCAAGTATAGGTACTTTAGGGTGTATTTCTCGTATTAAAGCTATGTCTATGTAAGCGGGTCTAAAATCATATCCCCACTGCGATATACAATGCGCTTCATCTATTGCAAACAAGCACACGTTCATATTAGCTAACCGTATGGTAAATAATTCGCTACTTAATCGTTCGGGCGACACAAACAAAAATTTAACATCGCCAAATATGCAATTATCTAAGGCTATGTCTATTTCTCGGTAACTTAGTTGGCTAGTTATACTTACTGCTTTTACGCCCATTTTAACCAATTGGTCAACTTGGTCTTTCATTAATGCTACTAACGGAGATACTACTATACACACCCCCTCCATAGCCAATGCAGGTATTTGGTAACACATAGATTTGCCACCACCAGTAGGTAGCAAAGCCAGAGTGTCATTGCCTTGCAATACACTATTAATAATATCTTCTTGCAACGACCTAAAGGTGTCGTAGCCAAAATATTGTTTTAGTATAGCGTGTATGGATTGCATAATTTTTTTATTAAAAAATAAAACTAACTATACAGTTAATAATTTTGTTTTGAGTTTTCGTAGCAGATACCAATAGCTTACTGCGCCCATTAGTATAAAATATACAAACTCGTTGCACCACACTATCTCAAGCGGTTGGCGCAAATAAATAGCCAATACGTAGGTAAACAAAAGGTAAATAACCAACGTAAATACTTCTATAGCTAAACTTGCCTTAGTATCGCCAGTACCCGATACTGCCGACATGTATACAAATGCTACAGCGAAAAACAAAGTGGCTATAAGTATAATATATATGCTATTGTAGGTGTCGTTAAGCAATACTTGGCTAGTACTAAACAAAGATAATAATTGCGGTAAAAACAATAGTACTACCGTGCATATAACTACAGAACATAACAAACTTAATCCTACTATTTTTTGTAATGTAGGTAGTATTTCTTCACGTTTATTTTGCCCTATTAAGTTACTTACAATAGTACTGGTAACACTACCCATAGCTATTAATGCTACCATAGTTACCATATATACACTACGTGTAAGGTTGGCAATGGCTAAGTTATGTTCGCCTGTTTGCTCTATTATTATAAAAAACAAAAACCACGAAAACATACTTATAAAAAACTGCAACATAAGTGGCATAGCCGTTAGTGTAGTTTGCCACATTACTTCTTTAGTAGGCAATGTGGTAGTAAACAAATTAAACCGTGTACGAAACTCATTGTTATTAAAACTATACACTACAATTATAGCTACTGCTATTAACTCTGCCAATGTTGTAGCCAACCCCGAACCCGATATACCCATAGGCGCAAAACCAAATTTACCAAACACAAATACATAATTAAACACAAAATTGAGCAAGGCGCTTATACCCGTAACTATGCCTATAATGCGTGTGTTACCAATACCTAAAAAAAACGCTCTAAAACCCAATAATAAAAACAAGGTAAAATAACCATATACACGGTAATTAAAAAACTGTTGCACGGCCTCGTACACATTATCGCTTTGTACTATAAACCGCAATAAGTATTTACCAAAAATAATATTTGCACCAAAGCACACGATGCCCGCTAGTAGTAAGGCAAGTAAGCCAAAGCTAGTTATAGCGCCTACTTGAGCATAATTTTTTTCGCCGTGTGCTCGTGCTATTATTATTTGTAAGCCAGTGCAAAAACCCATTACAGCCATAGTAATAGTAAAAAAATACATAGTGCCTATTGCGCTTGCGCCTATTTCTACCTCGCCTATACGCCCCATAAATGCGGTGTCCATTACACTATTAATGGTTTGTCCTGCACCACTTAGCATAAGTGGCCAAGCTATATTCCAAATGCTTTTGTAGGTGTAAGCGGTAGATGTATTGGGTGCAGTAGTTAGCAAAATAAAAAGTAATTAGGTGTAATGGGTATTAATGCCCGAAAAGTAGCAAATTATACTTTGCCATGGAAATAATTAATTGGGTTAATTCAAGTAAAAAAGCTCTGTCATACATTAATGCAAGAAGCAGTTTTTCACCCCCAAATTTATTTACTATTAATTATTATTTAGTACCATTTAATTATTAAATAATTGGTGGTTGCTCTTTGTTTTAATGAGGTGCAAACCTTCTTTTGCCTCAGCATAAAAAATTATCCATGGTTAGCAATGTTTTATCTGCCTTGGTTAGTTTGTGTATTTTTAGTGTTATAGTTATCTTAATTTTCAAATTTTGTTAAATAAAATAGAGCAAACACTATTTTTTATTGATTCTAAAGCAACAATAAAATGAATAATGAGTAAGCAATATAAAGGTTGGCTATAAAAAATAAAAATGTATTGTTATTTAGCAAGTTAGTATGCTCCATTGTTGGGGTTGGGTATTCATATTTTGATTACACAGCGAACGCGAATCCCATATAATACTTAGACTTCGGATACCCTCAGCAACCAAAATGTAAACAAAAAAACGCCTCACATACTGCGAGGCGTTTCTGAGTTAATTATAAAAGAACTTCAAAAATTTTATTTTTTACCCACTTTGCGTATGCTTATAATACGTACATCAACCTTTGGGCGGTCGTTCATTCCTTTTTCTACTGCCGATATTTTATCCACCACATCAAGCCCTTCTATTACTTCGCCATACACGGTGTATCCTCCGTCTAGGTGTGGCGTGCCGCCTACAGTGGTGTATGCTTTGCGTTGTTCGTCGGCTAATTTGTATGGGTTTTTAGCGTATTCTGCATTTATTGCAGGCTCCAAAACCTCGGCTATTAACTTATTCATTTTTTCAGTTTGTCCTGTTTTTTGGTAGGCTTGCAAACTGTCCATTTGCGTTTTGTTGGCTGGGTTGGCAGCATAAGCTTGAAACAACTCTTGCTTTTTGCGTTGTCCTAAATTGTTTTCCATACCTACTATTTCTTGTTCAGTGTAGGTTTTTCCTTGCACAATATAAAACTGACAACCGCTCGATGCCTTTGTAGGATTTACATCATCGCCTTGACGAGCAGCAGCTAATGCTCCTTTTTTGTGAAAATACATATTATTAATCTCAGCAGGAACTGTATAACCTGCGTCACCATTGCCCAACATGGCATCTGGCGTTGCTAATTTACTTTGTGGGTCGCCACCTTGCACCATAAACGAACCTATAACACGGTGAAATAACAAACTATCGTAAAATTTTTGTTCAGCCAGTTTTATAAAATTATCACGGTGCAATGGTGTTTCATTATATAACTTTACTTTTATTGTACCCATTGTGGTAAGTATAGTATACACTGTCTCTGGGGAGGTTTTTACTGATTTTTTGGTATCCGCAGGTGCAGCTGTTTTGTCTTTGCTTTTTTGAGCAAAAGTTGCAGTTGATAACAATAATGAAGTACCTAATAGAAGTGATGTAATAATTTTCATAGAATTAAATTTTTTTATGTGTGAGTATTTCTTATTTTTGAAAGTGCAATAATAATACCATCACACTAAAAAACTACTATTATGAATAAGAAAATATCTTTTTTATGTTTATCAATTGCTGCCTTGAGCACATCAATACAATCGTGTAAACAACCCGACGCACCAAAAGGTTCAATAAAAGTAGTAATAGACTCTAGTGGAGCTGTAGCACCTAATACATCTATACACGTTACAAGCGTTGGTAGTAAAGGAAGAACTAACTTAGAAGGAATAGATAAAGTAATTACAACTAACACTTACGGAACAGCCGATATAGAGGTGAAATTAGATGCAGTAGTACAATGTTATGCTACCAAAGCAACTGGTAAAGCCGCACCATACGATACCTTACGTGGTGTAAAAAGTTTACAATTATCAAAAGATAAAAAGAATTTTGTGGACACGGTAACCATACGTTTACGTTACTAACTGCTTATAACCCTCTATTTTTAAACCAAAAGCTCTTAACAATTTGTTAGGAGCTTTTTTTGTTGCGGTACAGTTTATGTGTGTATCAACTGCATATTTTACTATTTTTATACTCAAATAATAAGCAATGGATAATTTTGTAGTATCAGCCCGTAAATACCGCCCAGCCACGTTTGATACCGTAGTGGGACAACACTCTATAACAAGTACACTTCAAAACGCAATAAAAAGTAACCACTTAGCACAAGCATTTTTGTTTTGTGGACCACGTGGTGTAGGTAAGACTACTTGTGCACGTATACTGGCTAAAACAATTAATTGTACTAATAAAACCGACAATGTAGAAGCCTGTGGCAAATGCGACTCGTGTACATCTTTTCAAAATGGACAATCGCTTAATGTATATGAATTAGATGCCGCTAGTAATAACTCGGTTGATGATATACGCCAATTAGTAGACCAGGTGCGCTTTGCCCCACAGTTGGGCAAATATAAAGTGTATATAATAGATGAGGTGCACATGCTATCTACAGCAGCGTTTAATGCGTTTTTAAAAACCCTCGAAGAACCACCTGCGCACGCTATATTTATATTAGCAACTACCGAGAAACATAAAATAATACCCACTATACTTTCTCGTTGCCAAATATTTGATTTTAATAGAATACAAATTAAAGACATAGCCGACCATTTAGCCAAAATAGGCGTGGCCGAAAACATAGAAACCGAATACGATGGGTTGTTACAAATAGCCCAAAAAGCTGATGGTGGCTTGCGCGACGCACTATCTATGTTTGACCAAATAGTAACTTTTGCAGGTAAAATTACCTACGCAGTTACTATAGAAAATTTAAATATACTCGATTACGAATATTATTTTAAAGTAACAGATGCCGTATTACAAACCAAAGTAAGCGACTTATTGTTGTTATTTAACGAAGTATTGGCACAAGGTTTTGATGGTAATAATTTTATAAACGGATTTGCCGAACATTTGCGCAACCTACTAGTATGCCGAGATGCACAAACCATACAACTATTAGAAGTAAGCGAAAACGCCAAAGCTAAGTATCTACAGCAGTCGCAGGCGGTTACCCAAGAGTTTTTGATAAGTGCATTGAGCTTATGTAGCAAATGCGATTTAAACTATAAAGCCAGTAAAAACCAACGTTTGCTAGTGGAGTTAGCATTATTACAAACGCTATCGCTGCTCAAACCCGCTAACGGCGAGCCTTTGGCGCAAGTAAAGCAAAATTATATAATGCGTCCGTACTACTTGTTGGGCGAAAAAAAACAAACCATACCTCCTACTATTAAAACCTCTACGATAGTAATACCAAGCATTACAGAGCAACCATCAATAGTAGTAGAATCAGGCATTGGTACGCATTATGTACCGCCTGCACCACAAGACCCCAATGCACGTGTGCCACTTAGCAAAACAGCACACACCATAGCTAACTTATTTGGAGGAAGCACAAGCCTTGCACAAATACAACTACTAGCACAGCAAGGTAAGGCTGCACCAATCGCTACTACTGCTAATACAAACGTTACCGCCGAACCCGAAACAGCCTATGGCAATGAGGCTATTACGCAAGAAAACATAAATGCAGCTTGGCATACCGCAGTAGAGCACTATGCGCAAAATATGATTGTGTATAGCGTACTTAAAAATTGCACACCAATACTAACTAACGATGTGGTGGTAAACATAGCCTTAGGCGCATCGTTTGAGCAAAATACCGTAAACAATGCCGCTGCCCAAGTACTACAAATACTACGCAAAGAATGCAATAATAAAAACATAACATTTAACATATACATAGACGAAACCTTAGCCGCACTTAATGTACAAACGGCTCGTGCACCAAGTGCCAACACCGTGTACGATAACATGTTAGCCAAAAACCCACACTTAGCATTACTTATACAGCAATTGAATTTAGATGTGAATTCGTAACACATTAAGCGCGTAAAAAACTATATTATCGATGACCAAAAACTCCCCTTACCTATTAGCACTTGCCGTTGCAACCCTTGCTGGCTGTGCTCCTGCGCCTAAGTTAGTAAAAACCGAAACGCAAAGCATTCATTTTAAAACTACCGAAAACAACATTGAGAAAAAAGAAGAGGTAGATTATATAGCACCGTACAAAAAACTAATAGACGCCGAAATGAACACCGTGCTTGGTACTGCAGACATTGCGCACGTAAAAGACCTCCCCGAAAGTACATTGGGTAATCTTACATGCGATTTGGTTCAGGAGCAAGCAAGTATAATATACTTAGCTAAATACGGGCGTAAGATAGATATAGTAATGCTTAATAATGGTGGCTTACGTGCTAGCTTACCCAAGGGAGCTATAACTCGTGGAAAGTTATTTGAACTTATGCCCTTTGAAAACGATATAGCAGTACTTACCTTAAGTGGCGAAAAAACAAAAGAACTGTTTGACTATGTAGCCCGTAACCACGGTATGCCTATGGCTGGCATTAAGTTAGGTATACAAGACACTATTGCCAAAACTATATTAGTAAACAAGGTACCGTTTGACGAGACCAAAACCTACACCATAGCCACAAGCGATTATTTGGCCGCTGGCGGCGACAAGATGAAGTTTTTTAATAAACCACTAGAGTATCATTTATTAGGGCTAAAATTACGAGATGCAATAATACAGGGCGTTGAAGCAAAAACAAAAGAGGGCAAAACACTCAACTACCCAAAAGATGGTCGCATTTTTTACGAAAAGAAATAGTAAGAGAGTTACATCTTACATCAAAACATTTATATAGCACATCAAGTTTATCACTTACTTCTAAATACTAATACCTCATGTATAGTTATACTTCATTTAACCACGATACCTCTCGCCGTAATTTTATACAAAAAGCCTTTGGAGCTACTGCTGCTATAGGACTTTCGGGAATATCTACTGCTGCATTAGCGAAAAAAGAAATTGTAAAAATAACTGTATTAAGCACCAACGACGTGCACTCGCACATAGATCCATTTCCCGAAAACGACCCTAAGTTTGCAGGCTTGGGTGGGGCTGCACGCCGTGCCAAAATTATACAAGACATACGCAACCAAGAGCAAAACGTACTATTGTTGGATGCTGGCGATGTGTTTCAAGGCACGCCTTACTTTAATAAATACGGTGGCGAATTAGAATTAAAACTAATGAGTATGATGGCCTACGACGCTACAACAATAGGCAACCACGACTTTGACAATGGTTTAGATGGATTACTTAAAGTAATGCCCAATGCTAATTTTCCGTACTTAAATACGTCGTATAATTTTGATGATACCGTACTTGCAGGGAAAACTATTCCGTACAAAATATTTGTGAAAGACGGAATTAAAATAGGCGTATTTGGTTTAGGAATAGCTTTGGACGGACTTGTGGACAAAAGAATGTACGGTAATACCAAATATAACGACCCTATGCAAAAAGCAGCTGAATATACACACAAATTAAAACACGAATTAAAATGCGATTTGGTAATTTGTTTGTCGCACTTGGGTTACAAATACGAGGAAAAAAAATTTAGTGATATGGAACTTGCAAAACACTCCAAAGACATTGATTTAATAATAGGCGGGCATACACACACATTCCTCGAAAAGCCACTGGAAATAAGGAACCGAGACAATAAAACTTGTTTAGTGTCGCAGGTTGGCTGGGCTGGTTTACGCTTAGGAAGAGTTGATTTTTACTTCGAAAAAAACACAAAACATCGTGTAAATGAAAGCGCCTCAATTAAAGTTTTGAATTACGCAATAGGGTAGCGAAAATTTTGTTAAACTATTTATCACAATAACTATTGCATAATTGATTATGAAATATACATTTGCAAGAGAGTTTATTAAAAACTCATTGTTAATTAAAAATTCATACCCTTATATATATTCAATGGAAAAGACTTGTGATCAAGTATGGGACAACTGTTTGTCGGTAATAAAAGACAACATTAGCCTACAAAGTTTTAAAACATGGTTCGACCCTATTAAGGCGGTTAAACTACACAATGGCGTATTAACAATACAAGTGCCTTCGCAATTTTTTTACGAATGGTTGGAGGAACATTACATTACATTACTTAAAAAAGTAGTACGTAAAGAATTGGGTACTGACGGAAGATTAGAATACAGCATAGTGGTAGAGAACTCTTATGGCAATAGCAAACCTATTACGGTACGTATGCCATCGCCCAACGCTAAAGCTTTGCATAACTCGCCGGTAAGTATGCCTATTGATATTAGCGCTAACCCTATTCGCAATCCGTTTATTATTCCTGGATTAAAAAAAGTAACTGTTGATTCTCAATTAAATGCCTCTTACTCGTTTGAAAACTTTATTGAAGGAGATTGTAACCGTTTGGCTCGCTCTGCAGGATATGCGGTAGCTAATAAACCTGGCGAAACATCTTTTAACCCATTATTATTGTACGGGCAAAGTGGCTTGGGTAAAACGCACTTAACTCACGCTATTGGTATCGAAATCAAAAATAATTTTCCTAACAAAACTGTGCTGTATGTTTCTTGTGCTAAGTTTACACAACAATTTACTGATGCTACACGCAACAATACGGTAAATGATTTTGTAAATTTTTATCAAATGATAGACGTACTTATTGTTGATGATGTGCATGAGTTTGTGGGTAGAGAAGGTACACAAAATGTGTTCTTCAATATTTTTAATCATTTACACCAAAACCGTAAACAAATAATATTAACTAGTGATAAAGCACCGGTAGAAATAATAGGTGTTGACCAACGTTTATTATCTCGTTTTAAATGGGGCTTAAGTGCCGATTTGCAAATTCCTAATATTGAAACTCGCATAGCCATACTTGAAAAGAAAGCTTACGTAGACGGTATAGATTTACCGCGTGAGGTTATAGAGTACTTAGCCTACAGCATAAGTAGTAATGTGCGTGAGTTGGAAGGTGCTTTAACATCAATATTAGCACAAGCTACATTAAACAAAAAAACAATAACCCTAGAACTTACTAAACAAATTGTTGATCGTTTTGTAAAAAACACTGCACGCGAGGTTTCTATAGATTATATACAAAAAGTAGTGTGCGATTATTTTGATTTGGAAATGGAAACATTAAAATCTAAAACTCGTAAACGCGAAGTGGTACAAGCACGTCAAATAGCAATGTATTTTAGCAAAACGATGACAAAATCGTCTTTGGCAACCATAGGGCAACACTGCGGTGGCAAAGACCACGCAACAGTGCTACACGCTTGCCGTACGGTAAATAACTTAATGGAAACCGACAAGCGTTTTAAGTCGTATATTGAAGAAATAGATAAAAAAATAAATGTGGTTTAACATTTCAATGCCAAAATAATAAACTATGAATTAGGTTTGAAATAAATTGTTTAGGACTTAAAAATAGTGCAATTAATAATTACTTATAAAACGTTAATTTAATAACGAGTTTTAACCGCTTGCTAATATTAATTAGTAAGCGGTTTTTTGTATACATTTGGATAGTATCCTATAAATATTATGTAGTTTAAAATTATGTTTAGTTCAACAAAGTATTTATAATGTACGTACTATTAACACTGGCAATACTGTTGCACGTTGCGTATTGCGTGCTAATACTGGGCATAGCTATTGTTAATAGTAATAAAGGTTTTGATAGTAAACTCTGTAAACCAACAAAGAATACTACACCTGTAACTATTGTAATAATAGCACGCAACGAAGCACATAATTTACCCCAACTGTTTACCTCATTAATAAAGCAAAGTTATCCCAATGCACTTATGCACATAGTGTTTGTTGATGATAACTCTAGCGATGAAACCCTTGCTACTGCTCAATCATACAACACAATTTTAAATGTAAAATGCATTAATTTGCAAGAATATACAATAACTACGCACCACAAAAAACATGCGCAAGCCTTGGCAGTTCAGGCGGCTACTACTAATTTTATTATATGTATAGATGCTGATGTAATATTAAATACAGATTTTGTAAGTGCGCACGTACAGCATCATCTAGTTAATAACAGTTCGTTTCAGTATGGATCGGTATTGTTTACTCCGCCTACTAATAACATTATTTCAACAATAGATTATAATGAAAACATAGCCCTGCAAGCACTTACACGAGCCACTGCATTGCGCAATACACACGTGCTGTGCAATGGCACTAATATGGCATTTAGTAAAGCGGCGTATATGCAATTGAATGTTGCTACTACATTAGCTATTGCACCAACCTCAGGCGATGATGTATTGTTGATGCAACAATTTATAAACGCCAACTGCAAGGTAACTTACGTTAACAATAGCAGCGCAACAGTTACACACCCTACCACATTAAACATTAAAACATACCTCCAGCAACGTGCCCGTTGGCTAAGCAAACAAGGGGCTTATACCAACACTCTACTCAATGGTACAATGTATTGTATTGGAATTGAAAATTTACTAATGCCGCTGTACCAATTGTTAATGGTGGCAAGTGGCATTATGTTATACATATATAGCATACATTGTGGTGTGTTATTTAGCACACTATTGTTTTGTATAATTACAAAAATAAGTGTAGATGTTTTTTTAATTAGGCAGTACAAAAAAAATAGTGTAGTACCACCAATTATTAATGTAACACTTGTTATTGCTACACTTACATATAGTTGGCTAGTGTGGGTTGTAGTGGTTTATAGCAAATTTAATATTATGCAGTGGAAAGGTAGGGTGGTTAGGTAAATAATAACAGAGCCATACAAATACTTAATTTGTATAGCTCTCTTGTGATATTAAAATAACGAATTAGTACATGTTTAAATTTTTGTTAAAAATAATTTTGTAGGTAATATAAACCAGTTGAATGGTTTCATTTATTTGTTGTTCAACACAACTTCAAATAATGTATTCAACCTATTTATCTAATACCGAGTGGCAAATTATACAAAAAACATTAGACTTTCAAAATAGAAAACGTAAACATGGGTTACGATCGGTTTGTAGTGATATTAATTACTTGTTCAAAATAGGCTGGGAGTGGCTTATGTTGCCTACCAATTCCCCTAAATGGTAACTAGTTTATTACTACTATAAAAAGTGGTCTTCAAGGTCTCTATTTGATTTATTGTTAGAAAAAACAAAAGAAAGAGTTAGGATAAAAATGAATCAAAATAGTAGCGCAAGTATAGGTATAATGGATAGCCAAAGTGTTAGTAGAGGCAATAACAGGGCGTTAAACGGAATAGATAGTAACACAAAGTGTAAAAAGAATTATAAGGCATGTTCTTACTTATAAAAATAATTTTTTAATAGCTGTTATGGTAACTATTGCTAATGTATATTACAGCAAAGTCGCATTATTATTAATGCGAGTATTAAAAGAATTTATATGCGGTATAAACGTAATAATAACAGATGTAGGCTATAGAGGAGAGATAGGAGAACGTATCAAAAATACGTTTGGGTATGTACTTCAAATAGTAATGAGAACAGATAACTGCAAAGGATTTAAACCAATACATAAACGAAGGGTAATAGAAAGAACATTTTCTTGGTTCGCAAACAATAGTCGACGATGTAGAATTATGAACTACTCCTAGAAACATCTAAAGAGATGGTAAAAACATCTGCCATAAAATTATTAATTAAGAAAATTTAAACAGGCTCTTAGCTTAAAAAACATCAATGGTTATAAATAAAGTACTACTTTAATTACTGAAGTAAAATAATTGTTTACAAATATTATACTTACAAAAAACCATAACTTTTTACAAAAAAAAACATCAATAGAACAGATAAATTTATCTGCTCCATTAATGTTTTTACTTAATGGTTTATATTACTTGTTTAAGTAAATATACCCTTTGAGTGGGGCTTTGCCCTCCACACCCAAATCTAATATATAAAAATAAGTGGCCACTGGCAAGGCATCTCCGCCTACAGTAAAGCCTTTGTTGGAGTTACCATTCCATTCATTTGCGTAACCTTTAACGTCATATACTATATTGCCCCAACGGTTAAATATTTTAAAGTCGTTGTTAGGATATCTCGTAATGCCTTTTATTACCAACAAATCATTAGTACCATCGCCGTTTGGAGAGAAGCCTTGTGGTATTTCCAATTCGTTTTTATCTAATACGTTAATGTATACTATTGCCGTGTCGCACTTAACTGGTGTGGCATTGTTGCATAACAAGTATATAAATGTATCAGTACCTATATATCCTTCATTAGCAGTGTAAGTAATGGTTCCATTGGCATTTACTACTACAGTACCATTTGTTGGGTTAGTATTAATAGTTATACTTCCAAAACCACTCAACGAATCATTAGCTTGTACGTTAATAGTTGTTGATATTCCGTTTATAACGCTTGCTGTATCAAAATTAGCTAACACATAATTAAGCGGAGAGCGCGGTTTAACTATTATTGGTACGTTAATAGTGGTACACAATGCACCATTACAAATAGTTAAACATAAGGTATCTAAACCATTATACCCTGCATTAGGCGTGTAAGTAATACATACTTCATTACCATTTACAGTAGTAGTAGCTGTACCATGGTTAGGACCGCAAGTAAGCGTTGCCACTAATGTTGCTCCATCAATATTTACAACGGTTATGCAAGTAGTAATTGTGCTGTCTTGTGGTGTTGTAATAGTAGTTTTAGGTACTTTAATTGTATCTGCTACAGGTATTACTACTATTGGCACTTGTATGGTATCGCACGTTGTGCCGTTACACACTGTTAAGCACAAGGTATCTAAACCGTTATAATTTAAACTTGGTGTATAGGTTACACATACTTGGTTGCCATTTATCACAGTAGAAGCCGTACCGTGGTAAGGACCACAAGTGAGTGTTGCCACTAGGGTGCCACCATCAGGGTTTAACACAGTTACACAAGTTGTAATAGTGCTGTCCTCAGGAGTAATAATAGTAGTGTTAGGTATTTTAACTATATCTTTTACTGGCGTTACTACTATTGGTACTTGTATAGTGTCGCAGGTAGAACCGTTACACACTGTTAAGCACAAGGTATCTAAACCATTGTAGTTTAAACTTGGTGTGTAGGTTACACATACTTGGTTGCCATTTATACTAGTAATAGCTGTACCATGGTTAGGGCCACAAGTAAGCGTAGCTACTAACGTGCCGCCATCAGGGTTTATTACAGTTACACAAGTAGTAATAGTGCTGTCCTCAGATGTGGTAATGGTAGTGTAAGGTATTTTAAGTGTATCTGTTACTGGTGTTACTACTATTGGTACTTGTAAGGTATCGCAGGTAGTACCGTTGCACACTGTTAAGCACACGGTATCTAATCCATTGTAGTTTAAACTTGGTGTGTAGGTTACACACACTTGGTTACCATTTACAGTAGTAGTAGCTGTACCATGTTTAGGGCCGCAAGTAAGCGTTGCTACCAAAATTCCACCATCAATATTTACGACTGTAACACATGTAGTAGTTGTACTGTCTTCTGGAGTGGTAATAGTAGTATTAATGTTAGTTATTTTAAGTGTATCTGTTACTGGATTTACTACTACTGGTATAGTTATAGTATCGCACGATAAGCTATCGCACACAGTTAAGCATAAAGTATCTAAACCATTGTAGTTTAAATTAGGTGTGTAAGTTATACATACCTCGTTACCGTTTACAACTGCTGTAGCAGTTCCGTGATTAGGAATACAGGTTAAATTTGCGGTTAATGTTCCACCGTTTGGATTAGTAACTGTTATACATTTTTTAATGGCATTATCTTCAGGCGTAGTTATAGTAGTTGATGGTAAAGTTACTACTCCATCAATAATTTTTATAAACAACGTATCGTTTACACATATTGCAGGTAATGGTGTGCCACTATCGCACACACTTATTACTACAGTATCTATACCTATATATCCATCTTGATTAGAATTATAGGTATATCCTCCGTTAGCTTGTATAACTATTGTTCCGTGAGTTGGACTTACCACAGGTGTAGTATTAGCGTGTAAGGTGGTACTGTCTGTATCAAAATCGTTAGGGTTTAATATAGTACCTGTTACCATTTGTCCATATTTTACTTGTGCATTATCGTTTTTAACAATTGGCGCATCGTTTACTGGACCTACTGTTATAAATAATGTATCGTAGTGAAACACTTGTGGTGTACCTACATCGGCAATTTGGAATACTACCGTATCCAAACCATTAAAGTTTAAATTGGGCGTGTAGGTAAATGTACCTGCCGATTGGAATGCAATGGTACCATGGTTTGCATTATCCACAATATTGTAAATAACAAATATTGGATTATCCACATCAGTATCATTAGCTATAATAGTACCTGTGTATGCATAATCCTCAATGGTAGTAAGCGCATCATTAAGTACTACTGGTGCATCGTTTATTGGCAATACATTTATAAATATTGTATCGTTTATACACAAGTTAGTAACATCGCACACTTGCACTATTGCGGTATCTAGACCATAGTAATTTAACACTGGCTTGTAAGTTAATAGTCCAGTGGGTGTAATAGTAAATGTACCGTGTGGCGTAGTGCCCGATGTAGCTGTTATTATTAAGCTATCATTATTAGGGTCGTAATCGTTAGTTAAAATATTTATTGTGAGTGGGGTATCCTCTGTGGCAATAGTATCTTCGTTGGTTATTACAGGTGGCAATGCGGTTACAGGTATGTATATAAACACTTTAGCTGTATCGCACATACTTGGGCTAGCATTGTCGCACACTACATACGTAATAGTGTCTATGATAGGTCCGTAAGTACCTACACCTGCGTAAGGCGTGTATTGTAGGCTATTGCTTCCAGTTATTATTGCTGTACCACTATCGCCTTGTGTAAGTACGGTATAGGTAAGTGTATTGCCCTCAGGGTCTTTATCGTTTTTAAATATTGGCACTATAACCGATACACCAGGGGCAGTAGTACCTACATCGTTAGCTGCTATAGGTGCATCGTTTACTGGTGTTACGTTTAAAATAATATAAGCTGTAGCACACGCTCCCTTATTATCGCACACTTGATAGATATAATTATCAACTCCATTAAAATTGTGTAACGGTGTATAAGTATATGAACCATCGGCAGCTATTGTAATATGTCCGCCATTGGGAGTAACCACGTTAGTAGCTGGTGTAACGGTCATAGGGTCGCCGTCAGGCTCTATATCATTGGTTAATAAACTACCTGTTTGGGGCGTATCTTCGTTACCCGAATTTACATCGTCAATACCTATTGGTGCATCGTTTATTGGTAATAGTGTAATAAATAATGTATCGTTAACACAATTACCGCTATTATCGCATACGTTTACAAGTACAGTATCATTACCGTAGTAATTTAATGTAGGTGTGTAAATGTATTGTCCGTTGGTATTAATAAGTATTGTACCATGGTTAGGTCCGCTTACAGGCACAGTACTAGTTATTAACGTACCACCTTGAGGATCGTAATCGCCAGCGTTAGTAAAGTCTCCAAGTATTGGGGTGTCTTCATTTACTACCACTACTTCATTATCTACTATTGGCAGTAATGATGTTGGTTTTACAACAATAAACAAGGTGTCGTTATTACAGGCATTACTAGGGTCGCATACGGCTACTATTACAGTATCTACACCATTGTAGCTTGTATAAGGTGTATAAGTAAATACGCCGTTTCCATTTATTACTAACGTTCCATGGTTTGGAGCATTTACTAATACTTGGTTTACTGTTAGTGCATCATTATCTACGTCAGTATCGTTTACACCTGTTACATCACCTATATATGGTGTGTTTTCGTTGGTTAATACTATTTCGTTTTTGGTTACAGGCGCATCGTTTACCGGAAGTATTACCATTATCAATATACCTTGTACGCAAGCGTTATCGGCATCGCATATAGAGGTAATAATAGTATCTCTTCCAAAATAATTAGGTGCAGGTGTGTATACATAGTTACCTACCGAATCTATTACTACCGAACCTTTATTAGGGTTGTTACTTACATACGTAAATGTTAATGGGTTACTATCTACGTCGGTCGCTGTTAATATGCCTATTGTTGGAGTATCTTCATTAGTTACTGCAGGATTAATAGTACTTACAGGTGCATCGTTTACCGCAGTTATCTTTATTACTACTAAGGCCGTATCGCACAGGGCGGTTGGCAATGTTTTGTCGCACACAGAGTAAATTAATGTGTCTATACCGTTAAAATTAAGTGCTGGCGTATAAGTTATAATACCAGCCGAATTAAGAGTAGCGGTACCATGCTTAGGCGCAGTAGAAACTACCGTACTTGATACATTAATGTTACCGTTAGAATCATAATCATTATTTGCAGTATTAATTGCAACTGCATTATCTTCGCTGGTAATGGCATTATCTCTAATAGCAACTGGTGCTAACGGAGTGTTTGGTACAAATACAAATACCATGGCCGTGTCGCACAAATCGGGCGAACCACCATCGCACACTTTATAAATTATAGTATCAATGTAGCTACCATACAAACCTGAATTTAAGTTTGGTGTGTATATTAAGCTATCGGTAAATTTAATAAACGCTGTTCCGCTATCTCCTTGTTGTAGTATGGTGTACGTTAATGGCTGACCATCTACATCGCTATCATTAGCCCCAATACTAATAGTTACATCTACATTAGGTATTGTACCTGTGGCATCATTAATAGCTACTGGCGCATCGTTAATAGGAAATACGGTTATAAATATGGTGTCATTTACACACGCACTATTACCATCGCACACTTGAAATATTACTTCATCAAGTCCATAATAATTAGGTGCTGGGGTGTAAGTATAATTTCCATTACTATTTACAACTATGGTGCCGTGTGCAGGTGCAAGGGCAGGTATTGTGTTTACTGTTAATGTTGCACTTTCCACGTCATAATCGCCAGCATCGGTAAGGTCGCCATTTACTGGAATATCCTCGTTAGTAAAGTGGGTTTCATTATCTGTTACTGGTATATCATTTACTGAGTTAATGGTAATAAACAATGTATCATTTACACATATACTTGGTGCTGGTATGCCGCCATCGCACACGCTTAATACTACGGTATCTTTACCAAAATAGTTTAATGTTGATGTGTAAGTATATGTACCATTGGTATTTACTACTATAGTTCCGTGTGCTGGATTAATTATAGGAGATGTGTTTACTGTTAATGTAGTAATATCCACATCTACATCGTTAGGGTTGGTAACGTCTCCGAGCAATGGTGTATCTTCGTTAGTAATAGCTACATCATTTACTATTGTTGGCGCATCATTTATTGGATTAATAGTAATATAAACAGTATCCGTAACACATAAGAATTGTGGGTCACAAACTAAGGCTACAAACTTATCAGTACCGTTGTAGTTGAGTATTGGCGTGTATGTAAACGTGCCATTGCTATTCATAACCACTGTACCACGTGTTGGGTTAAGTGCTAACGAAGTATTAACATTAAGCGCTAAACCTTCTGGGTCGTTATCGCCTGCATTTAACACTATGTTAGCTAACTGTGTGTCTTCGTTAATGTTAAAATACTCGTTGTTTACTATTGGTGCATCGTTTACTGGCGTTACGGTTATGCGTATAGTATCATTTTTACATAAATTTACATTATCGCATATTTGTATAATAGCAAGGTCAGGACCATTGTAATTAGGGCTTGGTGTATACGTGTAATTACCGTTAGGCTGTACTATTATAGTTCCATTTGCTGGATTAACAATAGGAGATGTATTAGCAGTAAGTACAGCGCCTTCGGGGTCGTAATCGCCAACATCTGTTAAATCGCTACTTATAGGAGTGTCTTCATTGGTTACTATATTTTCGTTATCCAATACTGGTGGCAATCCTTGATTAATATTGATAAACAAGGTGTCGTACTTACACGTTACAGGTGTAGGAAAACCGTTATCGCATACTGTAAACACAGCTTTATCTAAACCATAATAGTTAGTTGCTGGCGTGTAAATGTATGTACCGTTAGCATTCATAACTATTGTACCACGCAAGGGTGCAAGTACCGCAGCTGTTGTTACTGTAAGTGTTGTACCGTCAGGGTCAAAATCTCCACCATTGGTAATATCGCCGTTTATAGCTGTATTTGGTAATCCCGAAGCATTATCATTAGTTACTATTAGCGCATCATTTACCGGATTGATAGTTATACGTACCGTATCGTAAATACACGCGGGAGGCAATGGAATACCTGCATCGCATATACTTATTACAAACATATCAGTACCGTTGGCATTTAAGTTTGGTGTGTAAATAAATGTACCGTCGGCATTTACCACCACCGTACCTTTAGTAGGGTTTACTGTAGGTACAGTGTTTGCAGTAAGTGTTGTTCCGTCAGGGTCATAGTCGCCAGCATCTGTTAAGTCCCCAGATACTGGGTTGTCTTCGTTGGTTGCTAACACTTCGTTATCAATAATTGGGGGATCGTTTACTGGGGTTACTGTTATGCGTATGGTATCGTTTTTACACAATGCTGGCAATGGTAAACCTGCATCGCATATTTCTACTATTACTATATCTGTACCGTTAAAGTTAGCTGTAGGTGTGTAAGTATATGTACCATTTGCATTTACTACTATTGTTCCATGTGTTGGAGCAAGTACTGGCGTAGTATTAGCCGTTAGTGTTGTACCTTCAGTATCAAAGTCGCCGGCATCGGTTAAGTCGCCAATTTTTGGTGTGTCTTCATTGGTTGTAACCGCTTCATTATCTAATGTAGGTATATCGTTTATAGCATTTATGGTAATAAATACAACTGCAGTATCGCACAATGGCGTAGGTGTAGTATTATCGCACACGCGGTATATAAACTGGTCAGTACCATTAAAGTTAGCGTTAGGAGTATAAGTTACAACACCAATGTTTGATATTAAAACTGTACCATTGGCAGGAGCTGTTGTTACTATTACGCTTGATATATTTATGTCATTTTCAACATCAGTATCGTTGCTTAATACACTTATTGCAACGGGAGTGTCTTCGTTGGTAATTTTAACATCTATGTTTGCAACTGGCGCATCGGCAATTGGGGTTATTGTTATAAATAAGGTATCGTTGGTGCATAAACCTACAGGGTCGCACACGGCAACTATTGCTGTATCTTTTCCATTGTAATTATCTACTGGTGTGTAGGTGTATGAACCATTGGTATTTACTGTAAGTGTACCGTGTTTAGGTGCAAATACCGGCAACACGTTAGTTGTTAATGCGCCGCCTTCAGGGTCAAAATCTCCTGCATTGGTAACGTCTCCAGCTGCTGGATTTTCTTCGGGTGTAGTAATAAATTCGTTATCCACTACTGGTGGTAAACCCGATGCCATGGTTATAAATATGGTATCGTACTTGCACAATGCTGGTAGCGGAGTACCGTTATCGCACACTTCTACCACAACTATATCTGCTCCGTAATAATTAACATCGGGCGAATACGTATAATTACCATTTGAACTTATTGAGAACGTTCCGTGAGCAGGCGTTAGTACTGGTATAATATTCACGGTTAATAAAGTACCGTCAGGGTCGCTATCGCCTGCATCAGTAACATCACCATTAATATTGTTATTTACGTTTCCACCTACGTTTTCGTTATCTACTATTGGTGCATCGTTCACAGCATTAACTACTGCGGTAAGTGTAGCTTGATTAGATAGTAAGCCGTTATTATCATTAATAGTATAATTAATAGTAGCTAAGCCGTTAAAGTTTAATGCTGCTGTAAATACTACATTACCAGTAGTGCTATTTAATATCCATGTACCTTGTGCATTAGCAAAGGTAGTTTGTTGCCCTATCGTTATGGGATCTAAATCTATAGTACTTGTTACTACATTTCCGTCTACATCAGTATCATTATTTTGTATAGTTAATAATGTTACTGGTGTGTCTTCGTTGGTATTTACGTTATCATCATTGGCTACAGGTGCATCATTTACTGGCACAACAATTACTATTAATGCAGCTTGGTTTGATATAGCTCCATTATTATCACTTACTATATAATTGATAGTTGCTGTACCGTTGTAGTTTAACGTTGGTGTAAATGTTACATCTCCAGTAGTGGTATTTACTACCCATGTACCTTGTACGGTAACTACTGTAGTTTGCTGCCCTACTGCTGTTGAGTCCAAATCTATAGTGCTTGTAACAATTGTTCCGTCTACATCAGTATCATTAGTTTGTATTGAGGCTAATGTTACTGGGGTGTCTTCGTTAGTTGTTATGGTGTTAGTATTAGCTATTGGGGCATCATTTACTGCATTTATAGTTACTGTAAGTGTTGCATTATTAGATACTAAACCGTTGTTATCCTTAATAGTATAATTAATTACTGTAGTACCATTATAGTTTAAGAATGGAGTAAACACTACGTTTCCAGTAGTTGTAGATAGTGAAAAAGCGCCTTGCCCTGTTACTGTAAATGTGGTTTGTTGCCCAACTGTTAATGGGTCTAGGTCTATGGTATTAGTAACTACTGTTCCGTCCACATCAGTATCGTTAGTTTGTATGGTAGCTAACGTTACAGGCGTATCTTCGTTTGTTGTAGTAGCGTTAGGGTTAGCCACTGGCGCATCATTTACTGGAGTTACTGTTATGCTTAGGGTTGTGCTATTAGATACTAAGCCGTTGTTATCTTGTACTGTGTAGTTTATTG
>JACMRI010000085.1 GCA_014376525.1 Bacteroidia bacterium
AACTTCAACACCGCCATAAATGCGTCTTGTGGCACTTCTACTGAGCCTAACTGACGCATACGTTTCTTACCTTCTTTTTGTTTTTCCAGTAATTTACGCTTACGGCTTATATCTCCACCATAGCACTTTGCCGTTACATCTTTACGTATAGCCTTTATGGTTTCGCGCGATATTATTTTGGCGCCAATAGCGGCTTGTATAGGTATTTCAAACTGTTGGCGAGGTATCAATTCTTTTAATTTTTCGCACATGCGCTTGCCCAAGTTATAGGCTCTATCACGATGTATAAGGCACGATAGCGCATCTACTTGTTCGTTGTTGAGTAATATATCTAGCTTTACTAAATAACTTTGTATGTAGCCAATAGGTGCGTAATCAAACGAAGCGTAGCCTTTGGATACTGTTTTAAGTCTATCATAAAAATCAAATACAATTTCGGCTAATGGCATTTCAAACACCATTTCTACACGCTCGGGCGTAAGGTACGTTTGCGATTTAAACACGCCTCGTTTATCAATACACAAAGTAAGTATAGCACCTATAAATTCAGATTTTGTAATTATTTGTGCTCTAATAAACGGCTCTTGTACACTGTCTAGTTTATTGGCATCGGGTAAGTCCGACGGATTATTTATAATTAATTCCACACCTGCTGTGGTTGTAGCAATGTACGACACGTTGGGTACGGTAGTAATAACGGTCATATTAAACTCACGTTCCAAACGTTCTTGTATAATTTCCATGTGCAACATTCCTAAAAACCCGCAACGAAAACCAAAGCCCAATGCCGCCGATGATTCGGGCTGGAACGTAAGCGACGCATCGTTCAATTGCAGTTTCTCCATTGATGCACGTAACTCTTCGTACTCGCTTGTATCTACTGGATATATACCTGCAAACACCATGGGTTTTACATCTTCAAATCCATCAATACCTACTTCGCACGGGTTAGCAACTGTGGTAATAGTATCGCCCACTTTTACTTCTCGTGCATCTTTTATGCCCGATATTATGTAGCCTACATCGCCCGTACTTACTATACTTTTGGGTTCTTTTGATAATCGTAGTGTACCTATTTCATCAGCAAAATATTCTTTGCCTGTATTTACAAATTTTACTTTGTCACCTTTCTTTAATTCACCATTTACAATTTTAAATATGGCCTCAATACCTCTAAACGGATTATATACCGAATCAAATATTAATGCTTGCAACGGCTTTGTTCTATCGCCCACGGGGGCTGGAATGTTTTTTATTATAGATGCTAATATAGCTTCAATGCCCAAGCCAGTTTTTCCGCTGGCAGGTATTATGTCATCTCTATCGCACATCGTTAAACCTACTATTTGGTCTTTTACCTCCTCAGGGTTTGCGCTTGGTAAATCTATTTTATTTAGCACAGGTATTATCACTAACTCACGCTCTAATGCTAAGTATAAGTTACTAATAGTTTGTGCTTGTATACCTTGTGCAGCATCAACTATAAGCAACGCTCCTTCGCAAGCCGCTATGGAGCGGGAAACTTCGTAACTAAAATCTACGTGCCCTGGTGTATCAATTAAATTTAAAGTGTATTTTTTACCTTCATATACATAATCCATTTGTATGGCATGACTTTTTATAGTTATGCCACGTTCTTTTTCCAAGTCCATATTATCGAGTACTTGCGCCTCCATTTCACGGCTAGTAATTGTTTTGGTAAATTCTAACAAACGGTCAGCCAATGTGCTTTTACCGTGATCTATATGTGCTATTATACAAAAGTTGCGTATGTGTTCCATAGCGGTAAATGTAGGTACAATTTTTTTATACTAAATAGTAAACTTGCAAAACTTTGCGCAAATTATTTTTTCTGAATTAATGTGTGATTTTAAGCCAGTTAAAACCTTGTGTAACTTATCCTATATTGAGTTTAAAGCACGTTCGTTTTTTATATAAATTTGTATTCAATTAATATCAATTATTACACACAATTATACTTCACATGGAATTTATAGGCGAACATCTTTTACCAGGGCAAATAGGTAACTTCTTTATTGTACTATCGTTTGCTATGGCAGTGCTATCTTGCATTAGTTATTGGTTTGCTACCACACAACCGCTCGATGCTAGTTGGAAAAAAATTGCACGTACTACCTACCTGCTACATGCCGCAAGTGTAATAGGCATAGGCATTACGCTGTTTTACATATTGTTTAATAATATGTTTGAATACTATTATGCTTATCAACACAGTAGTAAGGCGTTGCCTATGTATTATATATTTTCGTGCTTTTGGGAAGGGCAAGAGGGCAGTACATGGCTATGGATGTTTTGGCAAGCTATATTGGGTTTAATTATTTTATACAAAAGCTCAGAGTGGGAAAGCCCAGTAATGGCAACAGTTACAAGCGTACAAGCGTTTTTAAGTTGTATGCTTTTGGGTGTTATTATTTTTGATTATCGTATGGGTAGTAATCCGTTTACACTATTGCGCGAACACCCCGATATGGCACAAATGCCGTTTGTAAAAATACCTACTTACCTCCAAAGTATTGATGGAAGAGGGCTTAATCCTTTGCTCCAAAATTATTGGATGACTATACACCCACCCACATTATTTTTAGGTTTTGCCAGTACACTTATTCCGTTTTGTTATGCAATAGCTGCACTGTGGCAACGCAAATATTCCGAGTGGATAAAACCAGTATTACCATGGGTAATATTTAGCGTAGGAATACTAAGTTTAGGTATATTAATGGGTGGCGCATGGGCTTATGAAAGCCTTAGTTTTGGTGGGTTTTGGGCTTGGGACCCTGTAGAAAACGCATCATTAGTACCATGGATAATTATGGTAGCGGCACTACACGTTATACTTATTTATAAGCACAACAACACATCGGTTTTTAGTGCATTGTTGTTTACTATTTTATCATTTTTGTTAATTGTATATTCTACGTTTTTAACCAAGAGTGGCATATTGGGCAATAGTAGCGTTCATGCTTTTACTGATATGGGCATGAGTGGTTTGCTACTCGTTTTTTTATTGTTCTACATTGTAGGAAGTACTATTTTACTCGCAATGCGCTACAAACAATTACCCTCACAAAAGCAAGATGATGAATTGTGGAGTCGTGAGTTTTGGATGTTTATAGGTACTTTAGTATTAGTTATTGCAAGCTTTCAAATTTTGTTTACTACCTCGTTGCCTGTGGTAAATAAACTGTTTGGCACTAACTACGCACCTCCAGCCGATGTTATTAATTATTATAATTCGTGGCAAACACCAATGGCTACTATCATTGCGCTACTTATGGCAGTTACACAATTTATCCGTTGGAAAAAAGCCGACATTAAACAAGTAGCCAAATCATTAGCCTATTCAGCCATTGCAGCCGTAATTATTACTGCACTTATTTGTGTGTTTATGCATATAACCAACGTACTTATTATTGGGTTGTGCCTTACTTCTACCTTTACCGTTACTGCCAATGCCGATTATTGGTTGCGGGTATTAAGTGGGAAAATAAATAAAGCAGGTTCATCTATAGCCCATATTGGTTTTGGGTTGATATTGTTGGGTACATTAATCTCACAATACAAACAAACTATTATAAGTCGCAACGTTGGCCAAACAGATATTTCTCGTTTAGACAAGGGTATGAAAAACAACGAGAATGTATTGTTAAATAAAGGCGACACTACCTTGTTGGGTAACTATTATGTGGTGTATCATACCAAACGTAGAGAGGGTGTAAACCTGTATTATGACATGGATTACTTGCAACGCAACGCCGACGGTACTTACCGCAAGGAGTTTATGCTTAGTCCCATAATACAACTTAATGCACGTATGGGTAATATTCCAGAGCCCGATACGCGCCACTTTTTGGGTAAAGATGTATATACACATATTTCGTATGTAGATTTAAGTAAAGACCTTGGAGAACATACTGATGAAGATTATAGAGAAACACTTAAGAAAGGAATACACGCTGGCGACACTATATTTGCTGCCAATGCGATGATAATATTAGAGGGGTTAATAAAAGATGTAGACAAAGCCAAGCTTCAATTATTACCTACAGATATAGCCCTAGCAGCACGTTTTAAAGTGTTGGACATAAACAAGCAAGTGCGCATAGTTGAGCCATTGTACGTAATACGCGATAATTATTTAGTACCCATAGAATCTGAAATAAAAGATTTAGGCATACGCATTACTTTTAAAGAACTAAACACTACCAACGGTACTATAGACGTAGCCTTGGCCGAAAACAATAACTTACAAAAAGAATTTATAGTAATGAAAGCCATTGTATTTCCTGGTATAAACGTACTATGGATAGGCGCATTGGTAATGGTGTTAGGTACACTTATAGCTATGTGGCACAGATTAAAGGCATTGAAGAGCTAAGAAACTTAAATAAAAAAATACATTTTGAAATTAAAATTAAAAAGGGAGTAAACTCATACAGTTTACTCCCTTTTTAATTGTTGTAATGCACAACTTTAATATTTATTTTTGCATAATATAAAACAAATCCAAGGCGTCATCATTAACTGGTGCTGCGCTATAGTCGTTTATGGTTATTTCGCTGGCCAAACTAAAGTTGTTTTCCAGTAGTTTTTTACGATTCATGCGGTTGAGTATATCGTAAGGTATTTGTAATAATTGACGGGGCAAACGGTACTGCAAATTAAAAAAATCAAAGCGAGTTATTTTGCGTATAGCCGCTTTGTTTTTTTCGTTGTAAGCGTTAATGGTTGCATTACCAAACACACCACGTTTATCTACGCTTGTAAACGCTTTTAAGGCTAGTGTTTCCAACTCTTGCAACGTGTACTCGCGCACGTGCCAAGGGTTGCGTGTAAGCGATTGCTTGATGTTGGGCGTGGTACATATAAACTTGCCACCTGGTTTAAGTACACGTTGTATTTCTTTAAGATATTCCAAATCGTTTTCAATATGTTCAATAACTTGGAACGAAATACAGTAGTCAAATGTATCGTTGGCGAAGCCTGTGAGTGGCGGTATGTTCATTTTCACAAACTCCACATTAGGAAAATCTTTGCTGTTTACTTGTTGGTCAAATTTGTCAATGGTAACAAAACGATCGGCTTTTTTAGAAATTATTTCTAAACCATAACCCTCGCCAGTCCCTATTTCTAATACTTGTCCACTTACTATTTTTGCAGCTTCGTAGTAAGCAAATAGTGAGCGTTGAAATATAATATTGTCCGATTTATCAACGTTGGACACACGCTCTGCGGTATGAAATATACTCATTAGTTTGTTTAAATAATTTTATAATTGTCCGTTCGATTTTGTTTCATCTACATTGTGTAGGTTACTTCGCTTATAGCTGTATAGGAAGTAAATAATTATACCTAATCCGCCCCATATTAAAAATGCAGTCCAAGTTTCTGGGCGTACTTTAGTCATCAAAAAAACATTAAAACCCATACCTAACGTAGCTACCAAAGGCAATAGTGGAGTACGGTATGGACGGTCTAAATTGGGTTCTTTAATACGCAATAGCCATACAGCACCGCATACCATAGCAAATGCAAGTAATGTGCCCATGCTACACATTTCGGCTATTTTGTTAATGGGTGTAACTGCTGCTACTATCGAAATTATTAAACCTACCAATATGGTTGATTTGTAGGGTGTTTTGAACGTTGGATGTAAATCGCCAAATAATTTTTTGGGGAGTAAACCATCTTTTGCCATACCCAAAAATATACGCGTTTGTGCCAACATCATTACCAACATTACCGAAAATAAACCTGCAGTAGCAGCTATTACTATTAAGAACACTGCCCAAGTTAAACCTACACCCTCAAACGCTGAAGCTACTGGTGCAGTAATGTCTAACTTACTATAATGTACCATACCAGTAAGTACCAATGATACTAGTATGTACAATATGGTACACACTATTAGCGACGTAATGATAGCAAAAGGAACATCTTTTTTAGGATTAATAGCCTCTCCAGCTTGTGTACTTACGGCATCAAAACCTATGTACGCAAAAAACACAATGGTAGCAGCGGTTACTACGCCGTCCCACCCAAAACTTTCTTTAAGTGTAACTGGGTCAATTACAGTTTCGGGAATAAAAGGGTGCCAGTTAGCGGTATCTACGTAAAATGCACCTACTACTATTACAAACAATACTACCGCAATTTTCACTATTACAATAACGTTATTGGTGCTTGCAGCCTCTTTTATTCCTTTTACTAATATGGCGGTTACCAACCATGTTATTAAAAATGCGGGTAGGTTAAAAGCAAATGCGGGTGCCGCTTCTCCCAACTCTTTGGCTTTAATAGCAGCGGTGGTAGGGTCGTTCATAAGCCATATTGGTAAATTAATATGAAACAAGTGTAACAATTTACCAAAATAGCCACTCCATGCTACCGCTACTGTGGTTGCACCCATCATATATTCTAGTATTAAATTCCAACCAATGAACCATGCAAAAAATTCTCCAATAGTTCCATAAGCGTAAGCGTAAGCAGAACCTTCAACAGGAAGTACCGAGGCAAACTCTGCATAACACAATGAGGCAAACATACAGCCTATACCCGCTATTACAAATGATAGTGCTAATGCAGGCCCAGCAAAATCATGCGCTGCTATGCCTGTAAGTGTAAATATTCCGCCACCTATTACTGCGCCTATACCCAAGCTGGTAAGTCCCCACTTGGTAAGTACACGTTTAAGTTCGCTTTTTTTCATATCAGCTTCAAAAGCACTGATGGGCTTACGTCTCCATATTGAGTTTGACATAGTTAATGATATTTTAAATTTAGATTTAAAAAAGTAGTTAATTATTTTCGAAGATACTATTATTTGCCACTTACCGCTGTCTAACTTTAAAAATAATTATGCGCTTAAAACAAAATTTTATGTTTATTTTAGTAATCGATAATTCAACATTATATTTCAAACACCTAACACATATATAACCATGCCTACAGAAACAATAGCTACGCCAACAACCGATTTAAAAATACACCTACAAAAATATTTTGGTTTCAACAAATTTAAAGGTCAGCAGGAAGCCGTTATAACTAATTTGATGGAGGGTAAAGATACCTTTGTAATAATGCCCACAGGCGGCGGTAAATCTATGTGTTACCAATTACCAGCATTAATACAAGAGGGTACGTGCATAGTAGTTTCGCCACTTATAGCGTTAATGAAAAACCAAGTAGATGCCCTACGTAACGTAAGCGAGGTAGATGGTATTGCTCATTTTTTAAATTCTTCGTTGAACAAAACTGAAATTACACGTGTAAAAAACGACATGAAATCGGGCATTACCAAGTTGTTATACGTGGCGCCTGAATCGCTTACGAAGGAAGAAAATATTGCTTTTTTTAAAGAAATAAAAATATCTTTTTTTGCTATTGATGAGGCTCACTGTATATCGGAATGGGGGCATGATTTTAGACCTGAATACCGCCGTTTGCGTAGCATAATAGAAGCAATAGGTACTGTGCCAATAATTGCACTAACTGCTACTGCTACTCCCAAAGTACAACAAGATATTATGAAAAACTTGGGTATGGAAGGTGCAAAATTATACAAATCATCATTTAACCGAGATAACCTATATTACGAAGTACGCCCTAAAACATCTAACGTAAACAAAGACATAATAAAATACATAAAAGGTACTAACGGGAAGTCGGGTATTATATATTGCCTTAGTCGCAAAAAAGTAGAAGAATTAGCCGAAGTACTAAAGGTAAATGGTATAAATGCATCGCCGTATCATGCTGGCTTAGAAGCCAAAGAACGTGCGGGCATACAAGATGCGTTTTTGATGGAAGACCTAAACGTAATAGTTGCCACCATTGCATTTGGGATGGGGATAGACAAACCTGACGTGCGCTTTGTTATACACTATGATATGCCAAAAAGTTTGGAGGGCTATTACCAAGAAACTGGACGTGCAGGACGCGACGGTGGCGAAGGGAATTGCATTGCATTTTATGCCCAAAAAGATATTGATAAATTAGAGAAATTCTTAAATGGAAAACCTGTTGCAGAACAAGAAATAGGCAAAGAATTAATAAGCGAAGTAGTAGCATTTGCCGAGTGTTCATCGTGCCGACGTAAACAATTATTAAATTATTTTGGAGAAGTATTTAATGAAGAAGGTTGCAACAAAATGTGCGATAGTTGTTTGTATCCAAAAGAAAAATTTGAGGCCGAAGATGATATTTGTTTATTATTAGATACAATTACATTTACTAAACAACAATTTAAAGACGAGCATTTAATACACATAATTACAGGTACTGAAAATAGCGTAATAAAACAATTTAAGCACGACAAGTTAAAACTGTTTGGCAAAGGAAGTAAAAATAATGCAAAGCACTGGGGAGCTGTAGTGCGCCAAACTATTGTAAACGGCTTTTTGGAAAAAGATGTGGAGGCTTATGGCTTACTGAAAATAACGGATAAAGGAAATGAGTTTATGGAAAAACCATACTCTATTAAATTTACCAAAGACCATGATTTTGAAGTTGATGTACAAGAAGACGAAGATAGCGAAGCTGGTGCAGGAAAGGGTGGGGGAGTAGCCGATGAAACCTTGTTTGCTATGCTAAAAGACTTACGAAAAAAAATAGCTAAGCAAAAACAAGTTCCTCCGTTTGTAGTATTTCAAGACCCTTCGTTGGAAGATATGGCAACTCAATATCCAATAACTATGGACGATATGAAAAACATAACGGGCGTAGGCACAGGTAAAGCAGTACGTTTTGGAAAAGAGTTTATAGACCTAATATCTAAATATGTAGAAGAGAATGAGATAGAACGTGCGCAGGATATGGTGGTAAAATCGGTGGTAAATAAATCGGGATTAAAAGTACACATCATTCAAAATATTGATAAAAAAATAGGCTTAAATGACATTGCTCGTGCCAAAGGAATAAAGATAGATGAACTTATATCGGAAGTAGAGCACATAGTATCTAGCGGTACAAAAGTGAATATCAATTATTATATTAATGATGTAATGGACGAAGATAAGCAAGAAGAAATATTTGATTATTTTAAAGAATGTGAAACCGATAGTGTAAGCGAAGCTTTAGCCGAATTAGGTGGCGATTTTGAAGAGAGCGAAATACGCTTAATGCGAATTAAATTTATATCGGAATTGGGCAATTAATAGTCTAGTTTGTTAGCTACAATTATTAAAAATAGGGTTGCAATAAGTTTTTATTGCAACCCTATTTTTTTAAAACCTTAAGTAAGCATATTTGAAAGTAAATAGAGTAACATCAAAAAAAAGATGATACGTATATGTATGCATATTATTTAATACAGCTTGTAAGTAAAGCTACCTATTATTTATTTCACTCATTTATTACTTCAGCAATAACGAGCCTTTCCAGCATTTTATCTCCAAAGTAACTACTGTTAAATTTACACCAAAATTGGTTTAGATAGTTTTTTTTAAATCATCGTCTAATTCTATGGCAACCTCCAATTTATATTCATCATAGCGCAAGCCCATAACCAAAAGTAATTTAGGCATCATTTACCAAATAGGCTTACAGGGTTTTTGTTTTAATTTACGTTGCATAAAAATATCAATACGTAGGTTGTAAATTGTAAGATTTTAATAAGTTGCAATAACTATCGTTTAATAATGATATATTTACACTTGAAAATTTTAAAAACAATTTACTATAAAATTTACATGCTTAAAAATTTACTTTTTTATATTTTATTTTTGTTGTGTGCGTGTAATAATACCAACAATTCGCATACCTCTGTTAAAGCTAATGGAAAAGTTTATTACGGAGGAGTATTTAAAATAAATGAAATTGAAGATTTTAAAAGTTTATATCCACTTAGTGTAACAGAGGAAATAGCCTTGCATCTAACTTACCAAATATATGAGGGTTTAGTTAAATTTAAACAATCCGATTTAAGCATAATTCCATCTATTGCCCAAAAGTGGACCTTAAGTCCTAATGGTAAAATATATACATTTAAGCTACGTAAAGGCGTTAAATATCACAACGATGAGTGTTTTACTGGGGGCGTTGGACGAGAAGTTACGGCTAAAGATTTTAAATATTGTTTTGATATGTTATGCACGCCAAGTTCTGTTAACCAAGGCTACCAATTATTTAAAAATAGAGTGGTGGGTGCAAATGAATATTACGATGGGCTAAAAAATGGTATAACCAACCAAAACGGAGTTAAAGGCGTTAAAGTAATTGATGATTACACCTTGCAAATAGAGTTAGTTAACAGTTACTCTGGTTTTCTTAATTTATTGGCACAAACGTATTGCGCAGTGTATCCTAAAGAGGCACTGGATAAATACGGTATTGAAATGCGTGTTAAATGTGTAGGCACAGGTCCATTCTTTTTAAAAGAGGCTAAAGAGGGCAATTACGCTATACTCTCACGCAACGACCACTATTGGGACAAGGACGAATTCGGTAACAATTTACCGTATTTAGATGCCATAAAAGTTTCGTTTATTAAAGAAAAAAAGGTTGAATTATTAGAGTTTAAAAAAGGTAATTTGGATATGATATTTCGTCTTCCTTTGGAAATGATTAGCGATGTAGTAGGGGAGCTTGAAGAGGCGCAAGCAGGCGGAAACCCTGAGTTTAAAATGCAAGTAATGGCAGCTGCACAAAGTAATTACTATGCTTTTTTGCATCAAAGTAATATATTTAAAAATAAAAAAGTACGCCAAGCATTTAACTATGCTATAGACCGCGAAGGGCTTGTAAACCATACCATGCAGGGCGAAGGGCAAATAGCACAGTACGGAATGGTGCCACCTTGTTTTGCTAACTACGATGCTAAAAAAATAAAAGGCTACAGTTTTGATGCTGACAAAGCACGTAAACTAATGGCAGAAGCGGGCTATGCAAACGGTAAGGGCTTCCCCGAAATAACGCTGGAATTAAATAGTGGTGGATCTAGTAACACTCAAATAGCGGAGGTTATACAAAAAATGTTACAAGAAAATATAGGCGTTACGGTAAAGATGAGCGTAGTACCATTTGCACAATACATAGATAATTATGAAAATGGAAAATCTATTTTTTTTAAATCAAGCTGGGTAGCAGATTATCCTGATGCGGAAAATTTTTTAAACAACTTATATAGTACCAACTTGCCAGCTAATGCTAACGATAGGGCTTACATAAACCCCATGCGTTACAAAAGTGCGACATTTGACTCTTTATTTTATTTAGCATCAAAAGAAAAAAATGAAATTAAACGTAATGAATTATTATTGCAAGCCGACCAAATACAAACTGATGACGCAGCGGTGCTAATGTTATTTTACTCAGAAAATACTCGTTTAGTACAACTGGGCGTAGAAAATATGGAGCAAAACGCTATGGAATTTCGCGATTTTAGCCATGTGTACATAAATCCTGGATTGCATAAATCAATTGCAAAATAAGTTATAATAATTTGTTATACATGTATAACAATATCTATTTTTGTAGTAACTTTCATATCCATTAATAGCATAAACTACTATGACTAAAACTTACAACATTACTAGCATTCGCCAAGATTTTCCAATATTAACTACACAAGTATATAACAAGCCGTTAGTATATTTGGATAATGGGGCTACCACTCAAAAACCACAAGCTGTAATTAATAGTATAGTAAATTACTACAGTACACTTAATAGCAACGTGCATCGTGGAGTGCATAGCCTTAGCCAACAAGCTACAACTGCGTTTGACGTGGCTCGCACTACCGTACAACAATTTATAAATGCGCAACACGCCCACGAAATTATATTTACCAAAGGCGCTACCGATTCCATAAATACTGTGGCAACTTCGTGGGGCTTTACCAACTTGCACAAAGGCGATGTAGTACTGGTATCGCTTATGGAACACCATAGCAATATAGTGCCATGGCAAATGGTATGCAACGCTACAGGTGCAGTATTAAAATACATAACGCTTAATGCCGATCTTACACTTAACCTCGATTCGTTAGACGAACTGCTTGCACAAGGCAATGTAAAATTAGTAGCCATAACGCACACCTCCAACGTATTAGGCATAACAAACAACATAGCACACATAGTAAGTAAAGTGCACAAAAATGGTTCATTGCTATTGGTTGATGGTTGCCAAACACCACAACACATGCAGGTTGATGTACAATTTTTAGCAATTGATTTTTATGTGTTTAGTGCACACAAATTATATGGTCCCACAGGAGTAGGTATTTTATATGGTAAAGAAAATTTGCTTAATGCAATGCCGCCTTACCAAGGGGGAGGTGGTATGATAAGCACCGTAAGCCTTGATAATGGTACAACTTACGCAACACTACCTCATAAGTTTGAAGCAGGTACGCCCAATATTGAGGGTAACATAGCACTTGGAGCAGCTATTAATTATGTGCAAAGTATTGGTATAGACGCTATACAAAACTACGAACATGATTTAGTAGTTTATGCCCAACAACAATTGTTACAACTTCCCGAAATAATACTTTACGCCCCAACAGCTGATAAAGCAGGAGTATTGAGTTTTAATATGAACAACAATCATCCGTTTGATGTAGGTACATTGCTGGACAAGCAAGGTGTAGCAGTACGTACAGGACACCATTGTTGCCAACCACTTATGCAACACTTAGGTGTTGCGGGTACAGTACGTGCATCTTTTGCGTTATACAACACCATAGAGGAAATAGATGTATTTATTGGCGCACTAAAAAAAACAATTTCGATGTTGAGTTAACTCTTCAAATAATTAATGTAATAGACAAAAAGCAGGTTATTTATTTTAGGTTTTTTACGGCTTCAATTTAATTAAAAAATTTATCCTTGTTTTTAACAAGTAAGACAGCCTTTGGCTTCATACTGTCATAAAAAAGTGTGCAAAGTAATTTTTATAATTTTAGAATACCAATACTAAAATTTAAACCTAACTAACTTTATTTTTTAGTTTGTTAATTATCGTTTATATCAATTTTTTAATTTTCTTAGTGTTAGTAGTTCATACTTGAATACTAAATTCTTTAAAAAATAAATTTTCATAATTCCAAAAATTTAAACTGTTTTTTTATCAATTGAATCCACCAATTATAAATAACGCTTGCTATGTAATAGTGCAATGGAAAAGTAAGGTGTTTTAAAAGGCAGGGTCTATTATTAAATGTATGCTCCAAAGGTGTAAGTGTTGGTTTATATTGTCTGTTGAGCATCATACTCTTTATTGCGAGTTAAGTAATTGTTTCACACTCTTGTTGTTTATATACCCAAGGTTAACTATTAATTTTAAATACCCAATACTGCTTTTATTTTTTGTACTAATACCTCGGCCATTTTATAATTACTCTCGTGTGTCCAGCCAGCTATGTGTGGTGTAAGTATGGCATTGGGGCTTTTTATTAAATATTGCCATGCTGCCGGTAAGGCTTTGTTATCAATGGTTTCAAAAGAAGTAGTTTCGTACTCTAATACGTCTAAGCACACACCTAACACCTTATTATGTTGCATTGCACTTACCACATCAGTAGTATTAAGGCATTTGCCACGAGCGGTGTTTATTATATAAATAGGCTTTGCGCAAGCATTAATAAATGCTTCGTTTATGTAATAATGCGTATCGGCATTATACGGTAAATGAATACTTATCACATCGGCCTTGGCTTGTAATTCTTGCAACGAAACTTCTTTACTATACACAGTACCTATGTTTGTTTTGTATTTGTCGTGTACCAGTATTTGGCAACCAAAGCCTTGCAAACGTTGGGCAAATGCTGTACCCATATTTCCCATACCTATTATACCTACTGTTTTTCCTTCTAACTCTACGCCTCTATTTTCCTCACGTATCCATACGCCATTTCGTACTTGAGTATTAGCTATAGTTATGTTGTTAAATAAAGCCAATAACATACCTACACACTGTTCGGCTACGGCAGTTCGATTACCCTCAGGGGCGTGTAAGCATTGTATGCCTATGGTTTGTGCATAATCTACATCTATATTTTCCATACCTGCACCTACACGAGCTATACATTTTATATGTGTGCAATGGTTCAAAAAATCAGCATCTAACTTAAATCTACTACGTATAACTAAGCCTGTGTAGTGAGATAGTTTAGCTATAATTTCCTCTTTAGTTGATGTATAATCATAATCACACTGAACTCCAATAGTAGTAAGGGCTTGCGCTAAATGTGGGTGGCATGAATCAATAAATAAAATAGAGTGGGTATGCATATGTAACACGTGTTAATTATAATTAATTAAACAAATGTAGGTATTCGTTTTTTAGTTGCGTAGTGTTTATTGTGTTTGTAAAATGTAGTTGCGCAACTTTTTGCAAAACAATACTTCGCAATAATAAATTAGCATACTTGATAAATTAGTTTTACCCTTGTAACAATTATAAATAGCGTTTGCTATATCATCCTGCAGAGTAAAAAGTAGAAAGTTACAAGTCAGGGAGTATAAGCACTTCGCTCACGCTAAATGCGTTAGCGTTGGTTTACTTTGACAAAGGGCTTCGACTCCCATCTCTGCGAGTATTAGCAACTGTCTCACGCTCTTTTTTAAAAACCTCTATGTAGAGCACGGCATAGAACAATTTATTTAAAACAATGCGTGTTATTTATAGCATAGTATTCGCATTCGTAACAACTATTAGCCTAGCGCAATACGGCAGTCAAATGCCAGGCATAGACAATATGCACCCTTTTTACAATGGTACTACTACTCCTACAAATAACCCTTATGCACCACGAACTACAGAGCAAGTACAATTTGAAAACATGCAACGCCAAGATTTTCAAAACAATGCAATTATACAGCAAGAAATGCTACGCCAAACTACAAAGGGAGCACAAGAAAAAGAACTACGCAATTTTTTAGCGGAGGAAAAAACTAAGGAACTTGCTAATACACCACTTTGGGAATTACCTAGTTTTGTACAACAGGAGCAACCCTATTATACTGCCTTAGCCACCCTCCAAGCACAATTGCAAGGTAAGCAACCGCTCAATATTAAGCAAGCCTACTATGCCATAGAACAAGCCCATGGCAATACAATGCTTAATGCCAAACAATATAACCAACATATACACCAAAGCACAACATTTATTAAACGTTGGATGATAGAAAACAAGCTAAACCCCAACAATAATAAAGCTGTGCACTATGCGCTACAACGCTTTATGTTTGATACATTAAGCATAGGTAAAACACAACTTGAATTTGCTAACGTAGCACCAAAACAACACCTACCCTTTTATTACGATTACGACGACTATAAAGCCGAAAACGATGTTAGAAGTTACCACATAACCAAAACACTAGCCACAGGCAATGGGCAGTGCCACACCCTACCTATCATCTACTTAATATTAGCCGAAGCCCTTAATGCACCCTGCTACTTAACCTACGCTCCCTTACATTCGTTTATAAAATACCCCGATGCCAAAGGGCTATTACATAATTATGAAGTAACCACACATTGGCAAATAAGCGACCAATGGTACAAGGAACATATGGACATAAGCACCAAAGCCCAGTACAATAAACTATATCTAGCGCCCTTAACTAAAAAACAAACCATAGCATCAGCCCTTATAGATTTAGCCTGTAGTTACCATACCAAATATGGCGTAGTCAGTGGCGATTTTATAACCCAATGCAATAATTTAGCACTAAGTTATTTTCCTAAAGAGGCCAATGCCATAGGCTTACTATTGCGCAACCAAGTTACACATACCCTACTTAACCGTTATGTGCATAGCCAAGGCTTTAGTACACAACAACAGCTAGAGCAAAACCCCACCGTGCAAGCTATGGTAACTAAGCTAAAAGCAGGCAATGCCCAATTACAAAACTTAGGCTACCGAGAACCACCTATACAAGCCTACGAACAAATGATGCAAGAAAGCAAAGCACTCCACCCCGAAATACCTACAGGCAATAACTTACAACCTCGCCAATTATTTATAGCTTTAACCCCAATACCTAACAAATGAAAAAACGCATACCCTTACTCTTAACTTGGCTCACACTTAGTGTAACCTGCGCCCACGCACAAGATAGTCTGCAAGCCAACAAGCAAGCCTACTATAGCGCATACGCACAACTTAACGCTATGCTACAAAGCACAGATAGTGCTAGCTATGAGCAAGCGGTATTTATTACCGAAAATGCGTATTATAACAACGCCTATAGCTATAGCGATTTTATTGCCGTAATGGATAAGCACGTACTAATAATACAAGCCATAGCTACTGATATACTAGCACAACAGCAACAAAAAATAGCCACCATGCCTAGTTACCAGCAACGCATGGCAAGGCTTAATGCCCTAAACAGTGCGTTGTATATGTACCTGACGGATACCGTAACCCTGCAAGGGTTATACGCTACACGCTACCACATGCCTTACGCCTATGCCGTTACCGACCCTTACGGCACAGCCAACATAGCGCACACACAAGTACTACACTTATTAAGCGGAGGGGCAGGTAATTGCTATGCCATAAATGTGTTACACCAATTATTATCCAATAGGTTACACTCGCAAGCACGCATAGTAGTAGCACCACACCACATATACACCCAAGTACCCAACTCCATAGGCGACTATTATAATGTAGAACTTGCTACACGTGCTTTCCCAGGCGATGGTACTATACAAACGCTTACCTACACCTCTACCAATTTAATAATGAATGGCTTGGCGCAACGAGAAATTACGCATAACCAAGCCATAGCCCTTAACCTTATATACCTTGCCAAAGGCTATGCACACAAGTACAACGCCCCTACGGATGTTTTTGTAAGCCAATGCGCACAACTAGCCTTACTGTACGACAGCCTAAACCTTAATGCCATGCTACTACAAGCCAGCGTAGCACAACAGCAGTTAGAGCAAGCAATGCAACAGCACAAGCTTAGCACCCTAGCACAAGCACGCACGCATAGCGTTACCAAGCAACAGCTTAAACACTACGAGCAACACCTAGCCAAGCTATACACCCAGGCTACCGTGCCATACCTAACCATGTGCAAGCTATGATGCTAGCCGTTACCCAAGGCAAGCAAGTAGGCTACATAGCAAGTAATGCACCACCACAGCCCTTTGCTAGCATAGGCAAGCAAGTACGCTATGCCACACTAAGCAATGGTATGTTTAACGAAAATTTAGATAACACTCCCTACGCTAACTACGGCGCCTATACCCTAAATACTACCACCAAAACCATAAGCAACATTAATACCAAGGAAGCCTACCTATCGGCTATAGACCCTGTGCTATTTGCTATGAATGTGGACCCGCTTACGCAATTACGTGTAGGACTTAGCCCCTACAACTTTTGTAGCAATAACCCTATACTACGTATTGACCCTACGGGAGCATTGGATACTGATTATAAAGATGAAAACGGAACAACATTAGCAAGTACTAATGATGGTAATAAAAGTACTGTAACTATCCCAAATAATAAGTTAGAAAATTTCAATATGATGAAAAAAATAGGGGAAGATAAAGGTGTTTTAGATTCAAAGTCTTATAATATGTTTATGATTAATAAAGTAACCCCTCCAACTCAAGGCCTTTATTTTTCTAATTTAAATTACGGAATCGACTACATGCGTTATTCTCAAAGTAAAACTAATAATGGTCATAATGATTTAGGTACCGAATTTTTTGGATATTCGACTGTAAATAATGGTATGATTGTTTTACCTATACAAGGTGAGAATACTGACGGAAAGTCCTTTAAAAATTACGCATCAGGAAGTGAACATAAAGCCTTTCCTCTCAAAAACAATACACTAACATTTAATAATAAACAATATAACATAAAGGATTCGTATCATACACACCCTAATAACTCTTCTTTCTCTGGTTTTAGTGTGCCTTATACGTTTAATGGCAAGACCTTTATGTTAGGTGGTGATGAGGAGGGAGATGCACAAGTTTACATGTCAGGTTACTTTACAAAATTGAACTCAATAACTACACATTATGTTATTGGTAAAACGGTTACACATCAAATTCATTACAATATTGACAGAGGAACATTCAATTCTCCTAAAACGATTAAAAGATAATTATGAAAAAAATAGTCCTTATTATTATGTTATTATTTAACAATTCTTGTAAAGAGTCGTTAAAAGAAAATAAACAAAATTCATTTTTTATAAAAAAAGAATTTAAATTTCCTGTTTGGATTAATAAGATTATCAATGAACGTATGGAAGACTCTGCCCACAATTTAAAAGGGCTTTCAGTTGTTTTTCATGATAGCTTTGATTCAGTAAGATTTGTCGTTAGTAATGTAAATTCTATTGATTTTATTAGAAAATATCCATCATCATATTATTTTATACGTAATGGTGTTGTTGTATTTGTTTATTCTGGATTAGAGTCATATTTAAATGACGGCAATACTAAAATTCCGTTAGAAATAATTAAACTTATCTCCTCTAGAAGCGTGAAAATTACAGAGCCATTAATTACTCAATATTCTAGGTTTAGATTAGATTCAATGGATAAAAAAGTAATAATTGAAGAGTTAAATTTCAACAAATATCTCCCCCTTAGATTTGTCGAAATTAAATAATCCAGCTCTTCCAAGCGTTAGGTAACCCCCTGCTCCTCCAAGCGTTAGGTAACTGTGCAGGCTACCGCAAGCCTCGTGGCTTGTGGAGTAAGTTAGTTGTATAAAAGTTATTTATTAAAACACTATATTTGTTATAAGCTGAACTAATGACGAGAATAAATGAAGCTAGTAACTTTTACAAACACACAAGCCACGAGGCTTGCGGTAGCGCAAAGTTGGAAATACATGCTGGCGGGAGCGGAGCAGGATTTACCAATTTGTCAGCTGCTGAATTGATTCTAAAATATACTCCAAAATAACGATTATGAGAAGAGCAAGTGATGGTAAAATAAATGCTGAAGGTATCATATCCAGTAACGAAATGATTACCGAAAAAGAAGGGTATGAAGCAATGTTATATATGCTAAAAGCGTATTGGGAAGCTACAGAATCAAATGATTTAACTGATATTTTAAGTGGTGGTGGATATTGGGGTGATGCAGGTAAGCCAACTGATACTGCCTATTGGGAGTATTGGTTAGAAGCAATACAAAAAGTTAGAAAAGAAGGACCGCCCCTTTAAAAGAATTACATCCCCCCCATATAACCCCTGTTCTCGCAAGTGCAATGTCATTAAGTTAAGGCTCGTTGCTTGTTATTATTAGATTACACGCCTATTTGCGAACTGTTTTGGTTTGGTTCTTTGTCTATATTTATTAATATCTCTTTCATATTTTCTGTTAGGTCTTATGGGTATA
>JACMRI010000086.1 GCA_014376525.1 Bacteroidia bacterium
AAGCACTGTGCTAAGTGCCAATGATTTGGGTATATTGGCTAACGTTGAGGCCATGCCAACTGCTGAAGAAGTTAAGAATTTTAACGAAACAAATTTGTTTACACAACACCATATAAGTGTTGCCACTACTGAACAATTGCACACTATAGCCAAATTATTATTAAGCAAAAATATGCCTAAAGAAGCGTGGTTAGTATTATTGCAGAGTTCCTAAACTATTTAATACACTCCTTTCACAGTAGCGTGATTAGCAAATAGTATAAATTACGTTTAATAATTAGTGTAAACTATTTAAGCCAAATAATATAAACTATTGAGCAAACACACGGCGTACCCAACGAGGCACAACAATAGCACCCATTATTAAATACGGATAGTACGACAGCATACGCCACAACAAAGCCAATGCTACTGTAAGCCCGGCATTATTAATAAACTCACCATAAAAATTACCAAACGATAATTCGGCTAAGCCCGCACCACCAGGTGTGGGCGTACCCATCATTAATATTCCTACTACTATTTGGCGTGCAAATAATAATAAATGGTGTACATCTTCTGCTGTTGAAAACGCTGCTATTACACAGTTTACTATAGTAAAACGTGCTGTCCAAGAAAGTACAGTTGCAGCAAAACCACCTATGTAATACATTGCCGATTCTTGTTTTAATTCCTTAGATGCCACTATAAGTTCATCGCCAGTGGTTGCGGCTTTTGCTTGCCAACGTTGCAAAAATGGTATTGAAAATAATTTTTGCAAACCTTTTTTTACAGCACTTGCATCTACAAACAAGGCATAGCCCACTACTATTTTATAAAAAACTACTAAGCCATATATGCTCCAAAATGCACTGTGTAAGGCCTGGCTGTTGCTCATTATTTGTGCAGAATTAGTTACATTATAAAACAACTGGTGCTTGGTAAATATAGCGTACAGCACTGGTGCGCCTAGTATGAAAAATAAGCCGTCAAAAAAACTAGTAAGTAGTACAATAGCAACACTTTTGCCCAACGTTATTTTTTCTTTATGAATGGCAAATATTGCAAAAGCAAAGCCACCACCAATAGCACCAGGGGCTACGGCACTTGCAAACTCCCAACAAAAAACTACTTCAAAACATTGTTCCCATGATAAGCGTTTTTTACTCAATATTCGTAAGCGTATAATATAAGCAAAGTCGCGCAAGGCAAGCATAACTATGGCTACGGCTATAGCTATGGTGGAAATATTTGTCCAACTAATATTACTAAATGTATGTGCATCTATTTTGGTATATAACATATAGCCCACCACACTTAAACCAAGTAGTATAGGTATTATTATTTTTTTAAGACTGATGTACTTTAACACATCATTTACAGCAGTAGGAGAGTGCATTGTTATTTTTATATTTTTGTTAAATATATATAAACCCACACTAGTATGTCTAAAAATAAAACAACCTTTTTTTACCTAAGTACATGTACAACTTGTACTAAAATAATGGCCCAATTAAACCTACCTAAAGATGTAATAATAAGAGAGATAAAATCTGTAAATATTACTCAAGAAGAACTTACAGAAATGCACGCACTAGCAGGTTCATACGAAAGTTTATTTAGTCGCAAAGCTATGAAATATCGTTCTTTGGGCTTGGATAAAATGGAACTTACCGAAGCCGATTATAAAAAATATATTTTGATGGAATACACGTTTTTAAAACGCCCTGTATTGATAACTAACAACAGCATACATATAGGCAATGCAGGTGCAACTATTAAGGCTGGTTACGAGGCTTTGCACGGTAAATAAACTTTGGAAGTAAATATTAATTACGCATTGCACCTACCACTTTAATGGCTTCTATAGCGGCTTTTACATCATGCACACGTAAAATATTAGCCCCATTCATAAGTGCTATGGTGTTGGCTACAATAGTTACGTTTAGTGCATTTTCGGGGGTGGTGTCTACTAATTTATACAACATAGATTTACGTGAAACCCCTACTAACAATGGAACTCCTAAATTATTAAAGTGAGTTAAATTATTAAGCAACTCATAATTATGTGTTACTGTTTTTCCAAATCCAAAGCCTACATCTATAATAATATCATTGATACCAGCCTCACGAGCAAGAGATAACCGCTCAGTAAAAAACTGAAAAACTTCGGTAGTAACGTTATCATATTTAGGATTGTTTTGCATAGTGCTTGGTGTACCTTGTGCGTGCATAAGTATATATGGACAACCATATTGTGCTACTGTTGCAAACATTTTAGCATCGTTCCTACCTGCACTAATATCATTAATGCAACTTGCACCTAAATCTAGTACCGCTTTGGCTACACTAGCACTGGTAGTATCCACAGAAATAATTATATTAGGAAATAGTTTTACAGCCTGTTGCACCACAGGTAACACTCGGCTTAATTCTTCGTGCTCAGTAACTATTACCGCATTAGGCTTACTAGATGCTCCACCAATATCAATGATTGTAGCACCTTCTTCCAACTGTTGCTCAATAGTATTGAGTGCAGCATTAGTGGTAATATTTATACTGTAAAATGAATCTGGAGTAACATTCACAATGCCCATTACTACAGGTGTGTGTAAATGGAGTAATTTTCCGTTTATATTTAACGAATACTTATTATTGGCAGATTGCATTTTTATTCATAATTGTAAGAAACCTTACCTGTATTTAATAATTTATACTTTTTAGTGGCTCCAATGGGAATCGAACCCATATCAAAAGTTTAGGAAACTCCCATTCTATCCGTTGAACTATAGTGCCATGTATTTTTATTATTGCAAATATATGATTGAATACTCATACTTTACGCATAAAATTTAATTAATATCAGTACGCAGTATAGCATACACGTGAGAATTAAAGGACTGTTCTTTCACAAAAAAATTGTTGCGTGCTTCGCCCTCTTTTACAAAACCACTATTGACTAATGCAGCGCAGGAGCCCGTGTTGTGCTCATGTACTTGAGCTTCAATACGGTGTAGCTGTGGTAAGTTAGCAAAGGCTAGTTGAACAAATTGGAGTAAAGTATGTTTCATAATGCCTTTGCCCCAATGTGTGTGTGCTAAATAAAAAGTAATAAATGCAAAACGATGTGTGGGGTTAAAATTATTGAGGTAACATACGCCTATTACTTCATTAGTATATAGTATTGTACTCGCATAACATTGTGTAGCGTCCATCAAATAGTTGATGTACTTATGTTCATCGTGCGATGTTATTAATTGTTGCGCATCAAGGTACTGCAACACATTAGGCGTATTGCGTATAGCACATAAAGCTTGCATATCTGCAAGTGTAACATTACGTAAGTTTAGGTGTAATTGGGGTTGGTTGTTTAACATTTCGGTTGTAAATTTGCATAAAATAATAATGCCATGCCAACACAATTTTTAGCACAACCTATTGATTACCTCAGAGGGGTTGGCGAGCAGCGTGCTACTATTTTAAAAAAAGATGCGGGCATATTTACCTATGGCGATTTACTGTATTATTTCCCGTACAAATACATTGACAAATCTGTAATACACACCATAGTAAGCCTTACGCCCGATATGCCTTATGTGCAACTGCGTGGCAAAATTACAAGCGTTCAAGTACTTGGTACAGCTCGTGCACAGCGCATGGTGGCTACCTTTGCCGATGCTTCGGGAGTTATTGAACTTACTTGGTTTCAAAGTATTAATTACTTAAAGCAAAGTATAAATGTGGGCAATGAATATATAGCATTTGGCAAAATAACCGACTACAAAGGCAAGTACAGTATAGTACACCCCGAAATGGAATTATACACGCCTGCAATAACACTACAACAAATACCTCTATACCCAGCGTATAACACTACCGAGAAAATGAAAAACAGAGGTTTAGATAGCAAAGCTATATCCAAACTAATGTTGGCGTTGGTTACGCTTATTAAGCAACAACAAATTATTTTCCCCGAAACACTATCGCCTGCTATATTGGAGCAATACCGCTTAATGAGTGCTACGGATGCTATTATACAATTACATTTTCCTAGTACCAATGCAACTATTATTAATGCGCAAAATCGTATAAAATTTGAAGAGTTATTTTTCTTACAACTTAAACTCATTAAGCTAAAAAAACTTAATCAGCAAAATATACGTGGGCATGTATTTAGCATAGTGGGCGCATATTTTAACGAATTTTATAAGCAAATTCCTTTTACATTAACTGGAGCACAAAAACGTGTACTTAAAGAAATTCGCAACGATGTAGGCACAGGTAAACACATGAACCGCCTTATACAAGGCGATGTAGGGAGTGGCAAAACAATAGTGGCACTTATGAGCATGCTATTAGCTATTGATAATACGTACCAAGCCTGCCTTATGGCGCCTACCGAAATACTCGCTACACAGCACTACCATGGTATTACAGAGTTATTAAAAGGCTTACCTGTAACTGTAAAACTACTTACAGGAAGTACTAAAGCAAAGGAGCGACGCTTTATTCACGCTCAATTATTATCAGGCGAATTAAATATACTAATAGGTACACACGCTTTGATAGAAGATGTAGTACAATTTAAAAATTTGGGTATAGCTATCATAGACGAGCAACATAGATTTGGTGTAGAACAACGTTTTAAATTATGGAAAAAAAACTCTGTAGCTCCTCCGCATGTAATAGTAATGACGGCAACTCCCATACCACGCACATTAGCTATGACTTTGTACGGAGACTTAGATATATCTACCATTGATGAACTTCCCGCAGGACGTAAACCTATAAAAACCATACATTATACCGAAAACAAACGCTTAATGGCATACGGATTAATGCGTGAGCAAATAGCACTTGGGAGGCAGGTTTATGTAGTGTACCCATTAATAGACGAGAGTGAAACACTAGATTTTCAAAACTTAATGCAAGGCTTTGATAACATTGTAAGTTATTTTCCTGAGCCACAATACCGTGTAAGTGTGGTACACGGACAAATGTCTGCAGTAAATAAAGAAGCATCAATGCAACAATTTGTGAAAGGAAACACACATATAATGATAGCCACTACCGTAATAGAGGTAGGTGTAAATGTACCCAATGCTTCGGTTATGGTTATAGAAAGTGCAGAGCGTTTTGGTCTATCACAATTGCACCAGTTGCGTGGTAGAGTTGGGCGTGGTGCCGACCAAAGCTATTGTACGCTTATTACAGGTTTTAAATTAAGCGCCGATAGTAAGATGCGTATGAGTACCATGTGCGAAACCAACGACGGATTTAAAATAAGTGAAGTAGATTTAAAACTACGTGGAGCAGGCGATATACATGGTACACAGCAAAGTGGTATTATGAATTTTAAACTAGCCGACCTTGCCAAAGACCAACAAATACTAATAGCAGCACGCAACACTGCTATAGATATAATGAACGATGACCCTAACCTAAACCTACCGCAACACGCAGGTATGAAAGCCGAATTACACAAAATAGAAACAGGCAAAACCAACTGGAGTAGAATAAGTTAGATTAATTATAGGTTTTTACAATAGTACATCGAGCTATTTTTTTAGCCCCTAAATTTGTGTACTTTCGCCGTAAATATAAAAAAGCGTAAATTACTCTATGATAGCAACTAGCAACATTACACTACAATACGGCAAGCGTGTATTATTCGAAAACGTAAGCATACAATTTAACCCTGGCAACTGCTACGGACTTATAGGTGCTAATGGCGCAGGAAAATCAACGTATTTAAAAATACTTTCGGGAGATATTGAAGCCAGCAAAGGCTCTGTAATACTCACTCCTGGCGAGCGGCTATCGGTACTTAGTCAAAATCAAACTTCGTTTGACGGCGAAGAGGTGCTTAAAACAGTAATAATGGGTAACAAGCGTTTGTTTGAAATAATGAACGAAAAAGAAGCCTTGTATGCCAAAGAAGATTTTACTGATGCAGATGGTATGCGTACTGCCGAACTAGAATCGGAATTTGCCGAACTTAACGGTTGGGACGCCGAAACCGAAGCTGCGCAACTCCTTAGCGAATTGGGCATTACCGAGGACATGCATTTTAAACTAATGAACGATATTGGTGGGAGCCAAAAAGTAAAAGTATTGCTTGCACAAGCCTTATTTGGCAACCCCGATGTGTTGCTACTTGATGAGCCTACCAACAACTTAGATGTAGATACGGTACTATGGTTAGAAGACTTTTTAGCCAATTTTCAAAACACGGTTATTGTGGTAAGCCACGACCGTCACTTTTTGGATAATGTATGTACGCACATTGCCGATATTGATTTTAGCCAAATAAATGTGTTTACGGGTAACTATTCGTTCTGGTACGAATCATCGCAATTAATATTAAAACAACGCCAAGACGCCAACAAAAAAACTGAAGACCG
>JACMRI010000087.1 GCA_014376525.1 Bacteroidia bacterium
AGGTAAAGCGTTTAAGCTAGTGGCTTGGTAAGCATCGGTAATGCACTCTTTTACATATTGCCAACTTACGTTGGGCGCTACACGCCACGCAAGTATTTTACGGCTAAAATTATCGCACAAAAAATACACGCAATGCTTTATTTCCCCGCACAACGAGGGGTTTAGCATAACATAAAAACAGACACGCTAATAGCGTGGCTGGTTTTTGTTGTATTGTATTAAGTGCGTTTTAAGGGTGGTTAGTGTGGGAATGTGTAATTTTGGTTTAAAAGTGGGTTAGGTGGCATCTAAGAGCGGTTAGTAACTTTTATTTAAACTTACGCAATGCTTTAATTTTAGTAGGTTTACGAGAGGCGTGTATAATACCAAGTATTGTAATTTGTTGTGCTATCACTTTATAAATAATGTACCAACTAAGGCATATTGCCTGTCGGTACATTTTTGTTTTGGTAGTAATGTATTCACATTCTTTAAAAGCAAAAGGGTGTTTTTTAATTCTATCAAAGGTATCAAATAGGGCATCACCGACCATTATAGCATTTTGTGGTTGATGATTAATAAAGGCTATATAGCCTGTTATTTCGTCAATATTGGTAATTGCACTTTCGGCAATTCTTATTTTATAATTTGCTGTAATTGCTGACGTTTGTTTTTCCATTTGACTTTAGCGTCTTGTAGAGATAGTGTAGGTTGATTTTCGGCTTGTAGTATCCAATTTTTAAACTCGTCGTTAGTTAGTGGGTTTCCTTGCAAGGCAGGCGATAGTGTGGTTATAGATGTGTTTTGTGTTAACGTTTCTTTTTTGATGAAAGCAATAACTTCCATTTCTTCGCCTATATAATTAGTAGGCACAGTAAACGTCAGGTTTACCGTTTGTGTGTTTGGGACAATTATTTGATGTATCATAGTGTTAAAATTTTAAAGTGAATACGCTTGTTTTGTTTTCGTGTGTCTTAAAAAACATCCATCAATGCGAATACATGTTCTTTTTCGTTAGTAGCTAATTATTGTATGCTTATAATTCGTTTTACTACGTTTTTTTCAAGCATTAAATCATTATTCCCTACTAAATAATCTAACGAAACTTCTAATACTTGGGCAATAGCAGCAGCCATTTCAATAGATGGTTTTTTATTTCGTAGCGCTCGTAACGTCCTATTACAGCACCGTGTACTTTTAATTTTTTGGCTAGTTCGTCCTGAGAGAATTTCTTGGCTTTGCGCACCTCTGTAAGCCTTTTGCCAAATGTTATTTACTTCATATTTGTAGTAAAAACGATTGTTAAATTGATTGTACTACAATAATGCAAAACAAATAAGTACTATCAAAGATATAAAAGTTTTGTTGATTAAAGATTGATATGTTATGTTAGCAACAAATATGTAGTCAAAATTATTTTTCAAACAATTAAAATTTATGGAAATACAAGAAATCAAAACCTCTGTAGCTGTAAGTGTTCTAAAGTTTAAATAGTTGGTGGTATTTTTGCAAGTGTTAAGCTGGTTACTGAGCGGAGGCGAAGTATCAGCGTATTGTTACTCAGTTTTAATGGTTCGGCTTCGCTCACCACAGGTTTTATAGTAAGGTTATAATGAGAGAAGTTTGCAACTTCGTAAATACAACACAAAAAGCGATACTGTTTTAAAAAAATACACAATGCTAATTTTTAAATAGTCAAACAATGAGAAAGAGTTATAACTTTGTTATAAAACAAAAAAGTAATGGTAATAAAGTCTAACGAAGTTACCACTTCTCTCATTATAACCTTATTTTAAAATTAACACTATAATAAACTTCTGCTATATATACTCACAAGTGACGCTGATACTTCGGCTCCGCTCAGCAACCAGCTTAACACTTGCGAGAGCCAACCAATTTAATAATAAGCTGTGGAACACTTGCGGGAACGGGGAATTAACAATTTCAAAAACGGAAAAAACAACAAAAGGAAAAGTTACTACAAAATTAAGATTCACTAAGGATTAATAGTAAAGATGAAAGGAATAGTTGTAAATAATACAGAATTAATAAAAAATATTGAATTTAGTTTATTTGATAAAAATGAAGAGCCTCCTGAAAATATTTTAAAAATAAAAAAGTTTAAATCTCAAAAAGAAACTCCTTTTGAGATAATTAGACAGGATGAAATAGTTGATGTTATTGAGAGCGTGCTAGGGTTTAATTCAAACAAAAAAATATATATAGGTACTTGGGATTCTTTAGAGAACATTTACGAACTTACTCTTGATAATCAATTTAAACAAAAATATTTAAATTTTATGTATGAGCCTGAATCATTCAATAATTTAATACAGCCTAAACATCCATTTGCAATAATGTACGATAGTATTTTTATTTTTGATGAAAATAAAATTTTAGCGATAGTCGCAGATAGGTATTATGACACTACGTTTATTTATAACCTATAGCCCTAACCCCCTGTTCGCGCAAGTGTTCCAACGGTTAAATAGTTGGTGGTGTTCTTGCAAGTGTTAAGCTGGTTACTGAGCGGAGGCGAAGTACGAGCGTATTGTTACTCAGTTTTAATGGTTCGGCTTCGCTCACCACAAGTTTTATAATAAGTTTATAATGAGAGAAGTTTGCAACTTCGTAAATACAACACAAAAAGCGATACTGTTTTAAAAAAATACACAATGCTAATTTTTAAATAGTCAAACAATGAGAAAGAGTTATAACTTTGTTATAAAAACAAAAAAGTAATGGTAATAAAGTCTAACGAAGTTACCACTCCTCTCATTATAACCTTATTTTAAAATTAACACTATAATAAACTTCTACTATATATACTCACAAGTGACGCTGATACTTCGGCTCCGCTCAGTAACCAGCTTAAGCAAGTAAAATCGACTACAAATGGAACCCTTAAAGTAGGTAAAAAAAATTCATGACATTAAACAACATCAAAACAAAGGTGGCGGACTTAAATTTTAAACATACACTACTAGCCATTGGCTTTATATTTATGATTAGTTCCTGCGCTATGGAAGCAGGAACCCATGGCACTGTTAAAGCGTATTGTTATACAATAAACAAATATAAATTGCATGATGCAGTTAATACTGTAATAGCGAATAGTACTGCTATACAAAAAGATAGTGTTTACGATTATTACAATGACGATACTACGTATGTAACCATTAATTGTAGAGTAAAAGAATTCAAATTTAGATATGTATTTAGATTTAGTGGAGATAGGTTGCATTGGGATACCTCAAAAGTTTCATCTATTTCAATAGCGTGGATTAATGCAACTCAAAAAAAAGTAAAAAACGATTGGGTTTATTTAAAAACAAGTGAGGAGTCAAAATCAAATGAGCCTTATTTAAAAATATTTGAGTATTATCTTATCAATAAAATAGACCGTGTATTGGGTCAAAAGCATATGGTTTGTGAATAAGCTGGGCGCATCCTAATACCCCGCTCTCGCAAGTGTTCCCACGGTTAAATAGTTGGTGGTGCTGTTTCAAGTGTTAAGCTATTACGTAGAGTAAACGTAGTAATGGCGTCACTTGGAACTTTTATAAAGCAGAAGTTTGCAACTTCGTTAAGCATTCAAAAGTCTACAAACATAGAGTAAGTTTAAAAAAGTAAGTCTATGTATGTGGAGTAGGTTTATGGCAAAAGGGGAGTTCGCCGTTTTACGGCGTTTTTTTTAAAATAATGGCTTGCAAAAAGCCGTGTAGTAGTACTAAAATATAGGGTTGCGGGGTATAATAGGGAGTGTTTTTTACTCTACGTTTGTGTATACGTTACTCACTTATGTTGTTTTTGTAAGGTGTTCGTGAGCTCGGCAAGCCATCTGTTATGTGCGTGTTTACTCATTTGTTTTTTTTGTATTCATGAGTTGCTTCGCTAAGTCCTAGAGGGCGCAACGAGGGGTTTAGCAAAGCAAAAAAACAGCCACGCATTGCGTGGCTGTTTTTTTGTTGTATTGTATTACGTTAGTTTTAAGAGTGGTTAGTGGGTAAATAGGCAAGTGTGGGAGTTGGTAGCGAGCAATAACGATGGTTACGGCAACTATACCAAAGGCTACAACCCAAAACTAAAAAGGGACTTTAAGTAATAATTACCTAAAGTCCCTTTGTGTAGCGGAAACGAGACTTGAACTCGTGACCTCAGGGTTATGAATCCTGTGCTCTAACCAGCTGAGCTATCCCGCCATTTTTTTCAAAAGTAACAAATGTTTTTATTCTATCAAGTTTTAAACGATATTTTTTAAAACAATTTCAATAATAACAAAATACAAAAAAAATAAACCTTGAATAATTTAATATTCAAGGCTTATATTTTTTTTAAAACTATTATTTTGCAGCTAAAAAATCAGCTACTTTATCATTAGGCACTACTTCGCTTCTAAAAGCAAATGCACCTGTTTTTGGTGATTTAATTAATTTAATAACTTTGGTATAATCTTTACTTCCCGCTTTTTGAAGCGATGCTACTACTTTCTTTGCCATAACTTTTTATAATTTAAAGTATTAATTATTTAATTTCTTTGTGAACAGTAACTCTTCTCAATATGTTATTGAATTTTTTTAATTCAATACGATCAGGAGTATTTTTTTTGTTCTTTGTAGTAATGTAACGTGATGTTCCTGGTTTACCACTTTCTTTGTGTTCTGTACATTCAAGTATCACTTGAACTCTGTTCCCTTTTTTTGCCATTGTGTTTGTTAATTATTTATTTGTGCAAATATATTTATTTTTTTTGTTTTAACAAGCACAAATGTAAGTAATTATTTAACATATCAGTACTTACATTGTGGTTCAATTCATTATTTTTCAACAAAAAATAGTACTATTGTGTTAAATATTTAAAACGATATAAATTTATACTTATAATCTGTAATTTTTAATGAAAATAATCACTGCCTTAGTAGCATTTCAATTAACAATAGTAAGTGTGTTTGCACAAGTAAAAACACCTTCCAAAACTATTGCTATAAAAGCTAAAGCTACAACCATAGTGTGTAAGTTGCGTTGCAAGGCAGAATTTACTACCGATGTTGATGTTTTTTACACTTATAAAGAAAAAAAATCGGTACTTATAAAAGCAAACAAACCATATAAAACTGTACTACTATGTGGCGAAAACAAAATTGAAATAGAAGATGCCAATAAATCAAAATTTACCAAAATAGTAACTGTAAGCGACACTATGCCTAAAAAAATAGTGGTAGAATACTTAGGGAAAGATAAATTTATAGAATATGTGCGCGAAAACAACGTGGTAATGGTAGAACTTTCGTTAAAAAAACACCCTGAATTAGCCGACAATAGAAATGATGAACTTGATGTGCACCCAGTAACCGTAGCTACGGAACGTGGTAATGTAGCTGTACTAAAACTATTGTTAGATAAAGGTGCTCGCATTAGTCCACCTGCCGAGTTTAACCCCATACACAGTGCTATTATTAATAATAAGTACGATGTGTTTAAATTATTGTTGGAACGTAAGGGTAATGTAAACGCAAAAGACCCTCAAAACTGGACGCCCTTACACTTTGCTGTTAAATACAACCGAACGCAGTACATTAAAGATTTGATAGCTGCAGGTGCAAAACTAAACGAGCGCAATAATGATGGCGACACGCCTTACAAAATGGCATTGGAAACGGCACAACTAACCATTGCCAATGAACTAAAAGAAAAAGGAGCTATTGAATAATCAATAACTCCTTTTTTGTTTTTTTAAAATGTAATATTTTTGCTTCAATTTATGATTTAATGTCTGTAATTTTAAATCTATTAACTATCTACCAAACTGGCTATCGTCTTTATCGGAGCGGTTAGGATCTTCCAACGGAAAATCTTTGCGCATTGGGAAAAACGGAATATCTTCCATATTTAATATACGTATTAGGTTGGGGTGACCTTTAAATTTAATACCATAAAAATCCCACGCTTCACGTTCCATCCAGTTTGCCGAGTCAAACAATGGTACAACAGATTGTACTTGAGCATCGTCAATGCTAAAAAATGTTTTGATGCGTATGCGCCAGTTTTTTTCTAAATTATGCAACATATACGTCATACCCAATAGGTTTTCAGTATTGTGTTCATTTTTAGGAAAATGTGTACCAAAAAGAGTAGTAAGGTATGTAAAACCCAATTCTTTTTCGTCTCTTAATATTTGTAACACTTCATATACTTTGTTGTGTTTTATGGTAACCGTAAGCATGTCTAGCATTACTATGTCTTCCATGGCATCAGCTAATTTTGCTTTTACATTTTCTTCAAACGCTGTGTTTACAATACTTACAGGAGTTTCCGTTGTAGTGGCATTGGTTTCGTTAGTAGGCTGTTCCATATTATTCTATTCCGTAACTATTTAACATTATTTTATATTCTTCCGAATCTCTACGGCGCAGGCTTTCTTTTGTTTTTGATAATTCTTGCACACGTATAAGTCCGTCTATTATTTGTTCGGGGCGTGGTGGGCAACCTGGCACATATACATCTACAGGTATTATGCGGTCTATACCTTGCAATACGCTGTAGGTATCAAATATACCTCCGCTTGAGGCGCAAGCACCAATACTCATTACCCATTTGGGTTCTGCCATTTGCTCATATACTTGACGTAAAATAGGTGCCATTTTTTTGGCAATAGTACCTGCTACTAATAATAAATCGGCTTGGCGTGGCGAAAAACTAATACGCTCTGAGCCAAAACGAGCTAAATCATAATTAGAACCCATTGTACCCATAAATTCGATACCGCAACATGAGGTAGCAAATGGCAATGGCCATAATGAATTAGCACGTGCCAAACCTACGGCTTTGTCTAACGAAGTTACTTGAAACCCTTGTCCGTCGTAGCTTGCGGGAACTTCCGACGCATCTACTATTTTTACTGGTGCTGACATGTTTTTATATTTTTTTAAGACTAAAAAATTAAATTACTACTATGGTACTATTCCCATTTTAATGCGCCTTTACGCATTACATAATAAAAACCTCCCAATACAAATGTGATGAATAAAATCATTTCCATAAACATTAATGGCCCTTGTCCGTTGGCAACCCATGTTTTAAAATTTACTGCCCAAGGGTACATAAATACTATTTCTATATCAAACAATACAAATAATATTGCCACCAAAAAATACTTAATAGAAAACGGAATACGTGCATTGCCCTGCGATGGAATACCACACTCAAACGTATTTAACTTAGCATCGGTGCCACGTTTGGGCCCTAACGAATGTGTTGCAACCATTGTAGCGCCTACAAAACCTACGGCTACTAATAATGTAAAAAGAACTGGTAAATAATCTATTGCTGATGCCATAATGTATATTGATGTTTAATTATTTTAAATAAATGATACTACGAAATTAATACAATTTTTAAATACCTACCACTTTAAAGTAGTGTTTTATGTACAATTAATTTTTAACAACTTTTCGTATAGTGTAATTGCCATCGGTACTTATAATTTTAAGTAAATACACACCTTGATTAATGGTGTGTATGTCTATATTGGTAGAGGTTGTACGCAATAATTCATTTCCGTTGAGGGTAAGTAATACGAGTTCTTTTATAGGCAAGTAAGCGCCATCTACATTTATTTGGTTGGTGCTTGGATTAGGATAAATGTGTATAGCACTAGTATTTTTAAGTTCGTTAATGCCTACTATGTTTTGGTTAATTACTCCCACAGCATCTAAATCAAAACCCGACGATGCAAACGCTGTGGGGTATGGGTCATTTATAGGGTTGTTATTGCTATCGTAAGTGGCGTACATAGGGTTTATACTGCCTACTACATCTATTATTTTAATGTGAGTAATATGAGTAATATCCAACAGTGCACTGCCTTGTAACTCTTGCAAATCAAAGGGAGTACCGTATTGTCCACGGTATTTTCCTGCCAAATTATTGAGTAAAGTGGCATCGCCCAATGTGTCGAATGCGCCTATTTGAGTGCTAGTTGGCGTGTTGGAAGTAGCTGAAAAACGAACAAAATTAACACCGTCGGAACTTACTTCTACCACCGCAAGTTCCAAAAATTTATCTGTAAATGCGTTTTCGAACACCGCAAAATCATAGCCCTCGGCGTTGGTTATAGGATACTGAAACCGCAGCAATGCCTCACCTCTATCGCCCAAACTAACTACACCATTAGTACCTGCTTTGCCTATTGCGTTAGTGTCTGCGCCAGTAGTAGCGTAGCCTCCAGCTGTATTTGCAATGTTTTGCAAACCACGTTTTACAGTGCATTGCGTAGCCCAGTTTACAAATGCGCTACTGTCTTTATACATAGCCGTAGTACCCACAGTGCCTACAATGCCCGCAAATTGTGCATTGCACACGTTGCTAATGATTATGAATAAAATAGATAGTGTTAGATGAATGAATGTGCGCATGGGTTTATTGAGTGGTGGTTTTACTTTTTTAGAAATTCTATTTTTATACGTTACTCATTGTGTTTTAAAAAGCCAAATATCCTAATTTCAATACCCGCCGAATACCTTATTGTATAAGGATTATATGAGTAGTTTACCTTATGCACAAAACTATTATCGTCAACGCTAACAGTATGTGTAAATGCCTTTTTTCGTTGTGTATCAATGTTGCAACTTAATTTAAAATCTATTCGCTTGCTCAACCTGTATTTCCCTTGCACTATAAAC
>JACMRI010000088.1 GCA_014376525.1 Bacteroidia bacterium
CATCTTATTAAAATAAAAAATGAAACTAAATTTATTAGCCGCTGCTTTATTATTTGCATTAAATACACAAGCCCAGTCAACAAATATAGACAGTATTGTATCAAATGGTTTATACCGTAATTTTCGTTTGTACAAACCCGCAGTTTATACAGGATTTACAGCACGGCCATTAATAATAAATATGCACGGTTACACTAGCAATGCTGCAGACCAACAGATGTATAGTAACTTTATGCCTATTGCCGATACAGCCAATTTTTTGATGGTTTGCCCTAATGGTACTTCATCTAATGGGTCTCAATATTGGAATGCTGGTATAGGAAACACTGGAGCCAATGACATACAATTTATTAGTGATTTAATTACACATTTAAGCTTAAACTACAACATAGATTTAAATCGTGTATACGCTACAGGAATGAGCAATGGTGGATTTATGAGCCAAACATTAGCTTGTGCTTTAAACAATAAAATAGCTGCAGTAGCCTCTGTTACAGGTAGTATGTTTACTTCGCAATATACTACATGCGCACCTAACCGACCAGTGCCTGTAATGCAAATATCAGGTACTGCAGATAACACAGTGCCTTATGCAGGTACTACTAATACACTATCTATTACTAGCTTAGTTAATTATTGGGTTACCAATAATAATTGCACCACCACTCCTGTAGTTACAGCAATACCCAACACAAATACTACTGATGGTTGCACAGCAGAACGTTCTGTGTATACTAATGGAAATGCAGGTAGTACAGTAGAACTATACAAAATAATAGGTGGCGGTCATACATGGCCTGGTGCACCTATTACGATAGGTGTAACTAACCAAGATATGAGCGCAAGTAAAGAAATTTGGAGGTTTTTTAGAAAATATAAACTTTCTCAATTTACAGCTACTCACGCATTAAATAATGTAAACTCGGTACGCTTATATCCCAATCCTGCTACCAACAACATAGTAATAGAAGGAGTTAGTGCTACCACGCTACTAAAAATAACTGATGTATTGGGCAAACAAATTATTACCACACCGTATCAAAATATAGATATAAGTACTTTAAGCACAGGTATTTATACAATAGAAGTAGTAGGTACTAATCAACGATTGAAACTAATAAAAGAATAGGAATATAATTGTAAATTCGTGCAATTAAATTTTTAACCACAGCATGAGTACACCTACCGTTGCCTATTACACCTTAGGGTGCAAGCTTAATTTTTCAGAAACCTCCACTATTGCTCGTTTGTTTAATGATAATGGGTATGCAAAAATGGAGTTTAACCAAGGGGCTGATGTATATATAATAAACACTTGCTCTGTAACCGACCATGCCGACCGCAAGTGCAAGAAAGTAGTAGCACAAGCCCTTAAGCACAATCCGCAAGCGTTTATAGCAGTGGTGGGTTGTTATGCACAATTAAAACCCGAAGAAATAGCCACCATAGCAGGCGTAGATGTAGTGCTAGGAGCATCAGAAAAATTTGATGTAGTGCAACACATTGAAACAAAAAAACGTACCGAAACCAAAATTGCAGCAGGCGAAATAAAACTCGCCAATACCTTTGTACCTGCCTATAGCGAGGGCGACCGCACACGCACTTTTTTTAAAGTACAAGACGGTTGCGATTATTTTTGTGCATTTTGCACCATACCATTAGCACGTGGGTTTAGCCGTAGCGAAACTATAGAGGTAACCATAGCCAAAGCCAAAGAATTGGAAAATAAAGGCATAAAAGAAGTGGTGCTAACAGGCGTAAATATTGGCGATTTTGGGCGACACAACGGCGAACAATTTTTCGATTTGATAAAACGATTTGAAACTGATGTAAACATTGACCGCTACCGTATATCCAGCATTGAACCTAATTTGTTAACCGAAGAAATTATAAATTTTGTGGCACAAAGCAAAAAGTTTATGCCCCACTTTCATATTCCATTACAATCGGGGAGTAACAAAATATTAAAACTTATGCGCCGTAGATACGTGCGTGAGTTGTATGCCAGCCGTATTGCACTTATTAAGCAACGCATGCCTAATGCCTGCATAGGTGTAGATGTAATAGTGGGTTTCCCTAGCGAAACACACGACGATTTTTTGGAAACCTACAATTTTATCAATGAGCTAGACGTACAGTATTTACACGTGTTTCCGTATAGCGAACGCCCCAATACATCGGCAGCACGTATGAAAAATGTAGTAGTAAACCGCGATAGAACTCAGCGTGTACAAATGCTCCAAATATTATCAGAAAAAAAACGCAATTATTTTTACCAAAGCCAATTAAACAATACATTTAACGTACTGTTTGAACACGAAAAAAGCGATGGTTTTATGTACGGATTTACTGATAATTATATAAAAGTAAAAGCCAATTACGACCCTTTATTAGCCAACGAAATAGTACCCTACAAAATTACAAAACTCGACACTACCGAAGCTGCCGCTACTGGTTATAGTATGGTAGATATACCTACAAAACATATAGTTCTATAATCTGACGTCTTGTGACTATTATCTAACTACTAATATCTCTACCCAAATTGCGCACCCTAGAAATAAACGGAACAATAGTAAAACCAGGCAAGGCACAGTGGCTTAACGTAAACACCTATAGCCTTACTGTAGGTGCCGAAGTAGCCTTGCCTGCTTATGTTATTAATGCTAAAGCAGATGGCCCAGTAGTGCTATTTACAGCAGGTATGCATGGCGATGAAATTAATGGTATAGAAACGCTCCGCCAATTATTACAAA
>JACMRI010000089.1 GCA_014376525.1 Bacteroidia bacterium
GTTAGTTCGATATTGGTGGCAAGATGCAAACGGAAAAATATATTCAACCAGCAACAATACCGCACAATCATTTACTTATAAGCGAAATGAAAAACTTCCTGCCAATGCAACTATAAATATTACTGCAAGCATACCTACAGTTGGCAAGGCAGGTAGTAATACCTTGTGGTTGGAGGCTAACCCAAATGCCGACCAAGCAGAGCAATACCACTTTAACAATTACTTAGCTGTACCATTTAAAATTACTAAAGACAATCAAAATCCATTGTTGGACGTAACTTTTGATGGGCAACACATACTCAACGGCGATATTGTAGCTCCATCGCCCATGATAGAATTGCAGGTAAAAGATGAAAATAAATTTCTATTATTAAATGATACTAACAATGTTACCCTAAGTTTAAAACGCCCTAATAGCAGTACTTACGAGCGTTTGTATTATAGTAACACTACTAATTATACGATGCAATTTGTACCTGCGCAAAGCAGTGCCAACAAAGCACGAGTGCTGTTACAAGCCAATGCACTAAGCGATGGCGTATATACCCTAAGCGCGCAATCTACCGACCGTAGCAACAACCGCAGCGGTACTACTAACTACGAAGTAAGCTTTGAAGTAATAAATAAAGCTACATTAACGCAAATATTAAACTATCCTAATCCGTTTAGTACCAATACCAAGTTTGTATATACGCTAACAGGTGCAAGCATTCCAGAGGTATTTAAAATACAAATAATGACCATAACAGGCAAACTAATACGAGAACTTAACATTAACGAATTAGGGCCTATTCACATAGGGCGCAACGTATCGCTTACGGGCTGGGACGGTACAGATATGTACGGCGATCAACTTGCCAATGGTTTATACCTATACCACGTTATAGCCAAAGTAAATGGACAAGACATAGAACTACGTGAAACCCTTGCCGATGGATATTTTAAAAAAGGTTGGGGAAAAATGTATTTGTTAAGGTAAAACAAAATAAAAGGTACTTTGTGTTGCATAGTAGCTAATTATGTATATGTTTGTAGCAAAACAAATAATAGACCTCGGCTGTAACTTTTTAGTAATGAAGTGTGTCTTATTACTATTAAACTAACTAATCAAATGAAACAAATTATTTTAATTGCGCTACTATTTGTAAGCATAAACACACAAGCACAAACTACACTAAAATGCACACTGCTTGACAGCACTACCAACGAACCCCTAGAGTATATAAACGTTGGTATTCCTAACAAAGGTGTGGGTACAGTAAGCAACGAACAGGGCTTATTTACACTTAGCATACCTGATAGTTTAAGTACAGAATTTATAAAAATATCGGCCATTGGTTACGCTACAAAAACAATACGTATTAGCCAATTAAAAACAATAACAAAATTATATTTAGCCACACAATCTATTCGTTTGAAAGATGTTGTAATAAAACCACACACCATAAAACAAACGGTGCTGGGTAATAAAACTACATCGCAAAGTATGACTTTAACATCAAGAGGAGAAAATTTGGGTTGGGAAATAGCTACATTTTTAAACATAAAGCATAAGCAAACATATCTTAAAACGCTAAAAGTAAGCATAGTAAATAACCCATACACTAATGCAAAATACCGTATAAATATATATGCTAAAGACAATAAAGGCAACATAGGCGAAAACATTTTAAAGCAACCTATAACAGGCATATTTCCTGCTAAGAGTGGTGTTATAGAAATAGATTTAACCAAATATAATATGTATGTAGACGAAGATGTATTTGTAGCAATAGAACAAATTTCTATGTATGAAAGCGGCAAAAAACAAATTTCATTTTCGGCAAAATTAATGGACAAAATATATTTTAGAGTCTTGAGCCAAGGTTCTTGGAATCCCATACCTATAGGCATGGGTATGTGGGTTGAAGCAGAATATTAAAACAATAACAATGAAAATAATTACACTACTAATTACCTTACTGTATGCCCAACTACTTGTTGCACAAGAAATAAAAGGAACAGTAAAAGATAGTAAACAAAGCCCAATACCTTACGTAAACCTAGGTATACCTGCCAAGGCATTTGGAATAACTACTGATGACTTAGGTAATTTTAAATTTAAACTCACAAACGAGAAAGAAACTGACACTATATACGTATCGGCTATTGGCTACAAACTACTATTATTGAGCGTTGCCACATTAAAACAATATAGCATAAACAATACTCCAATAGTTTTAACAGAACTTATATATGAACTAAACCCAGTAACCGTGCGCCCCAACGATTACGAAACAAAAACATTGGGAAATACTAATGTAGCCGCTATGAAATGCATAAACATAGCCGGAACAGTAAGTGTAAAAGATAGTGTTGCATATCAACAAAAAGTAAAAGAGAAAGGTTTAAACCCAAAATCAATAGGTATAGAGATAGGCAATAAAATAAAAATAAAAAGCGGGCAACAAACATTTATTGATAAAATACAATTCAAAACGTGTGTAGAGCCCAATGATACGGCTATTTATAGCGTAAATATATACTCTACAGGAAAAACCACTGAGCGTGTATTTACACCAATAGGAATTATAAAATTACAAACATTAAACACTGCCTTAAAAACGCCTATTATTGTAAAAGTAATAGGTAAAACCATAGTACACAACATTGACATAACTAAGCAAAATATTGAAGTAAATGATGATTTTATAGTGGCTTTACAATGTATATATTCGTCAAACAAACAAATGAATATAGGGGTAAATACTAATGTGTTTGGCTCTACCGATTTACTCATACGCGCAAGTGTAATGGAAGAATGGATTAAAGTTCCATTGATAGATGTAACCTTTGTGAGTGCTACTGTTACTTACAAAAAACAAAAAAGCATATTTAAATTTTGGTAAAAATATTAATACTAATGCTTCGGCTCAGCTCAGCCACCACATATAATCTCAATACTAATATTTAACTACTAACCTCTAAAACAACAATGATACTAACAATTAACAACCTTACCAAAACGTACGACAACGGCGTAAAAGCATTAAGCGGAGTTTCACTTACTATACCTACAGGCATGTTTGGGCTACTTGGCCCTAATGGCGCAGGAAAATCGAGCCTTATGCGTACTATATGTACCTTGCAAGATGCTGATGCTGGAAGCATAATGCTTGATGATTTGGATATGTTGCACAACAAAGACGAGGTGCGCAAAATTGTAGGTTACTTACCTCAAGATTTTGGTTTTTACCCTGGTGTAAATGCAGTAGAGTTACTTAACCACTTTGCATTACTCAAAGGCATTAAAGACAGTAAAGAACGTAAGGAATCGGTAGAATATTTATTACAACAAACCAACCTGTGGGAAGCACGCAAACGCTCTGTAAGCGAGTATTCGGGAGGTATGCGCCAACGTTTTGGTATTGCTCAAGCATTAATTGGCAATCCAAAAATTATAATTGTAGATGAACCCACAGCAGGCTTAGACCCTACGGAACGTAACCGTTTTCATAATTTGTTGAGCGAAATAGGACAAGATAAAATTGTAATACTAAGCACACACATAGTGGAAGATATATATAACTTATGCCCCAATATGGCGGTAATGAGCAAAGGAGAAGTAAAACTAGTAGATAAACCACTAGCCGCCATTGAAAAACTAAACGGTAAAATATGGCATGCATTTATAGACAAAACAGAATTAGATAATTACAAAAAAGAATATAACGTTATAAGCAACCGATTAGTAGAAGGCAAATTACAAATAAACGTGCATGCTGATGCGCAACCCACAACACTGTTTAAACAAGCCGAACCTAACCTAGAAGATGTATATTTTACTA
>JACMRI010000090.1 GCA_014376525.1 Bacteroidia bacterium
GCAATGCAAATAGCAGGTAGCCATTACGACCAAGACTTATGGTTTAGAAAAACAAATAACAACCCAGCGCAACCTTGGAGCAAAATACTTGCTGTAAGTGGCACTAACAGTAGTTTGGGTTGGCTTACTAATGGTAACAGTAATACAAGTTCTGCTACTAACTTTATAGGCACTACCGACGCACAAGACTTTGTATTTAAAACAAACAATACCGAAAACATGCGTATAACTAACGGTGGTTATGTAGGAATAGGTAGTGCAACACCAGCTCAAAAACTAAGCGTGGAAGGAGGAAACATACAGGTGGGAGAGCTTATACCCGCAATAGGGGTTGGACGAGATTTAATTTTTGGCGACCAGTTTAGTAATAGTGATGCGATACATTTTGTACGTGAAAACATAGGTCTTAATTTATCTAAATTAACATTAGTTTTAGGAGACGACTATGGCGCCACTATTGCAAACGACCAATTTAACATAGAAGCTACCAACAGCCCCATACCAGTTCTATCTGTACATACGGGCACTATTAGTGTAGGCGTAGGTACAAATGCACCAGCATACAGATTACACGTGCTAGACGGACACGCTGCATCTACGAGCAGTGATGGTTTAGCGTCAGCGTTACTTTCTCCTGATGGTTGCGTAGAATTATTTAGAAACAGAGTATCAACACCTAACGGCAAAGCCTACATTGATTTTAAGGACAACGCAAGCGACGATTTAGATTTTCGTATAGAACAATACAATCCGTTAGGCAGTGTAGCTAATCAAGTATTAAATTACTATTCTCCACTAAGTCCTCGCACATTATCTATGCGCAACGACAATGGATTTATAGGTATGGGCTTAAACTTTGACTTACATAGCGCTGAAACTCGCTTACACATCGTAGAAGATAATATGGCACAAGGTATAACAAACGATTTGTTGTTACTTGACCACTACCACAACAATGCTGATTGGACACCAATATTACAACGTAACGCTCGTGGTACAGAAGCTGCGCCTGCCAACTTACAAACCAACGATGCTTTGGGTGGTTTGTTAATGATTGGGCGTGCTGGCGGTGTAAATAGTATTATGTCGTATATAAATTCCAACTATTCGGGTAATGGTAGTACTGTATCGTCTAATTTGTTTTTTGGCACAAGTGCTCTTAATCGTGTAATGATAGACCAATTGGGGAATGTAGGTATAGGCACTATGAGCCCCGCTCAAAGATTAACCATAGAGGGGGGCGATGTGCAAATAGGAGAAATAATGCCCGTAACAGGCGTAGGGCGCAGACTTATGTTTACCGATATAGGAAACAGTACCGATGCTATGTTTTTTCAAAGAGAAAACATAGTGTTGGACGCTTCTAATTTAAACTTATATATAGGCGATAATCAAGGTAGCGGACCTACAGTAAGCGATAAGTTTAACGTGATGACAACAAATAATGCCATGCCAATATTTACAGTAGATGCTGGCACCTATAGTGTAGGTATAGGTAATACAGACCCTTTAGCTACATTAGATTTGAGAGGACCAGTCAAGTATGCTTTTGCAGCAGGCACAGGAGCGGGAAGCGACGGTCCAAGTCGCGCTATTATTCCTGCTGCGGACGGAGGTAGTAGAATGAACGATTGGCCAAATGGTTGGGGTGGTGGTTTATCTACTTGGGACATTGTGGGTTCATCTGCTTTTTTCTTTAATTATATTATACGCTCTGACGAACGTCTTAAAAAAGACATTGTAACTATGAATACCAATATTACCGAAAGTTACATGCAACTGCGCCCAGTAACGTATTTACTAAAAAAACAAACTCCCGAAACCGAAGGTTTACACTATGGATTTATAGCGCAAGAGGTGGCTAAACTATTCCCTAGTATTGTTACTAAAGATAGTGGCTTAGAAGGGGCAACAATAGGTATGAACTACCAAGCCCTTATAGCACCTACTGTACACGTAGTACAAGAACAACAAAACACAATTACCAACTTACAAACTCAACTACAAGAACTTTCGCGTAAGTTAGACGAGCAAAACAAACTGTTGCAATTACTTATGCAGGACCGCAAATAAATTAACAAAAAACAAATTTAACTTATTATTTATTACACTATTTTTGCAATAAATATTTAAAAAAACACAATGAAAAAAATTTCTACAACTCTTATTGGAATAGCTTTGGTTACTTGCACAACAGTGCCTACAATGGCACAGAACACTGAGGGAACACTTACGTTTTCGTTTACACCTGCAGCTCATACTGGTTATGCAGGCGCTAAACATGCGATGGCTGTGTGGATACAAACGGATTCAGGCACATTTGTAAAAACAAAATTATTACGTGCTGGTGCTGGTGGAGGTACTGATGACCACTTGCCTAATTACGCAGTAAACGCTGGAGGTACAGCGGGAGATTGCTTATCATCAACAAATAAAACAGATGCCATTACAGGAGCAACACTAACAAGCTACAGTGCAAAAAGCATAACTTGGGACGGTAAAAATGTAAATGGCGCTACAAATGGCACTACAGTAGCCGACGGAACTTATAAAGTAACCATACAAGAAACGTGGAACCATGGAGCTACAGGTACAACTACACGCTCATTTGCTTTTACGAAAGGTATAAATGCTGATGTGCAAACACCAACAGCTGACGCAAACTTTACTAACATATCATTAAACTGGCAGCCTACTGTATTTAATGCTATTAACACTTTAAACGAAACAAATAGCGTTAAAATATATCCTAACCCTACCATTGGTGTTTTTAATGTAAGTTACCCCAAGGCAAATACTATTAAGGTTATTAATACGTTGGGCGAAATTATTATAACAGAGGAGATTAATCAGCAAGTAGCGGGAGTAAAAAGTATAGATCTTACTAACTACGCCAATGGTATATATGTAATAAGCGTTGTAAGCAACGAGGGCACTATTAACAATAACGTAACACTAACTAAATAACAATGTTATAATAATTAGTAAAACTATCATTTAAACAAAAAAAACATCTCATAAATGAGATGTTTTTTTTGTTTAAATAAGTTGTTGTATAACGTTACTATTTATCTAAAAATGCTGCTATACCTTCGTGTGTAGCTGTTAAACCCTTTGCACCTTTTACCCAGTTAGCAGGGCATACTTCGCCATTTTCTTCAAAAAACTGTAGAGCATCAACCATGCGTAAAGCTTCGTCTACGTTGCGCCCTAGTGGTAGGTTATTTACTAATTGATGTTGTACAATACCTGCTTTATCTATCAAAAACAAACCGCGGTAGGCCACCATTTCGCCAGTAGCGTGTAGTGCACCTTGCTCGTCGGTATAGTAGTCTCCTATTAATACATCGTAGGCTGCGCTTATTGTTTTGTTAGTATCAGCTAATAATGGATAAGTTACGCCTTTAATACCTCCTTGTTCTTTACTTAACTGTAGCCACCCCCAGTGCGACTGTTCTGTATCGGTTGATACGCCTACTACTGCTACATTGCGTTGTTCAAAATCTGCTAATCTAGCCTGGAAAGCGTGTAACTCTGTGGGGCATACAAACGTAAAATCTTTTGGGTAAAAAAACAACAATACATATTTGTTCCCTAAGTATTGGTCTAACGAAAAGTTTTCTACTATTTCACATCCATTTATTACTGCCGCAGCGCTTGTTTTTGGCGCTTTCTTGCCTACTAATACTCCCATGTATAATTTGTTTTAAGGTTTTTTTTAATTGTTATATTTTGTTGTGCAAATATAGGTACTTTATTTTTCGTTTATTGATATTCCTACTCCCTCATTTTTCATTATGTTACGTAAGTTTATCATCGTGTAACGCATACGACCTAATACGGTATTTATACTCATATTGTTTTGTATGGCTATTTCTTTAAAACTCATGTTTAAACTATAACGCATTATCATTATTTCTCGCTGTTGTGCTGTTAGGAGTGCTATACAACGTTTTATTTGCACTAACAATTCTTTATGTTCTATGCTTACGTCACAAGCGTCTTCGAGTAATAATAAGTGGTCAAATGTGTTATAGTTGTCCGCATCATCTTCACTCATACCATAGGTAGCATCGTGCTTAGGTAGTTTACTTTCTTCTCTAAAATAATCCATACACAAATTGTGTGCTATACGCATGACCCAAGGCAAAAACTTACCCTCCTCGTTGTATTTGCCCTGCTTTATGTTTTGTATTACTTTAAAAAAAGTATCCTGAAACAAATCGTTAGCCACATCGGTATCTTTCACTTTCACTTTAATAAAATTAAAGATTTTAGCTTGCGTTTTTTGCAATAAATACGGAAATGCTTTTTCGTTTCCTGCAACATATAATTGTGCCAGTTGGGCAACATCTAGTTTACTCAATACCATAACTTATAAGGTTTTAATGGTTACTATTAATACTTAGTTTATTGAGTAAATGTGTTTTATATATTATGTAGGATTAGTTGTTGTTTTAACAAATGTAGTACTATAATTAAACTAAGCAAATTTATTTTTTGATTATTTGCGCTGCATTAATACTAAATTAGCACCATTATTTTACATAAACCATTAGTTAAGTGAAACACTTTTTTACGCTAAAAATAATTATTGCAACGCTTACTATTGTAGTGTTTACAAATGTTAAGAGCATATCTCAAAACACAAGCGATACGCTTAAAACACCACACGTTAGTGTGTTTAAAAAACGAATGACTGCAGCCTTACTTACCGTAACCATGGGGCCATTAGGCGCCCACCGTATTTACTTGGGTTGCTCGCCACACGTGCCGGTAGCCTATGTAGCTACAGTGGGCGGTGGTGTAGGTCTTATACCTGTTATTGATTTTTTTGCAATACTATTTACTAGAGATTTTAGTACGCTGGAGCACAATAACAGCGTGTTTATGTGGCTACCAAAAACAAAAAATAATTATACAGAAGAGTGATTTGTATTTATTTTACAAAAACTACTATATTTACCCAAAACAAATCCGAATTAAATATTAATGACACCTACAAAACATAACTGGACAACAGACGAATTGTTAGCCATATATAACACTCCACTTTTGGAATTGCTGTACCAAGCATCCACCGTGCATAGAGCCAACCATACTGCTTACGAAGTACAGGTAAGTTCCTTACTATCAATAAAAACAGGCGGTTGCCCAGAGGATTGTAGCTACTGCCCACAAGCAGCTCGGTACAACACACACATAGATGTACACAAACTAATGACCCACGATGCCGTAATGCAAGCAGCCGATAACGCTAAAGCAGGCGGTAGCAGCCGTATGTGCTTAGGTGCCGCATGGCGTGAAGTGCGAGACAATAGTGATTTTGAGCGTGTGTTGGATATGGTTAAGGGTATTAACGAAAAAGGTATGGAAGTGTGTTGCACCTTAGGTATGCTTACTGATAAGCAAGCCAACAAGCTTGCTAATGCAGGCTTGTACGCTTATAACCACAATATAGATACATCGGAAGAAAATTATAACAACATAATAAGTACGCGTAATTACGAAGATAGATTAAAGACTATTAATAACGTGCGCAAGGCGGGTATTACGGTATGTTCGGGCGGAATTATAGGTATGGGCGAAACCGCTCTAGATCGTGTAAATATGCTTAAAACATTAGCCAACTTACCGGTACACCCTGAGTCTGTGCCCATTAATGCTTTGGTGCCAGTAGAGGGTACACCCATGGCAAACCAACCACAAGTACCTAGCTGGGATATGATACGTATGGTAGCTACAGCTCGTATTGTATTACCACAAACATCTGTACGCTTGTCGGCAGGGCGTATGCAACTTAATATGGAAGCACAAGCTATGTGTTTTTTAGCAGGTGCTAATTCTATATTTGCTGGCGATAAATTATTAACTACTCCTAACCCCGAATATGATACTGATAGACAAATGTTTGTAACGTTGGGTATAACTCCTAAAGCAGCATTTGCTGATAAAGCCAAAAAATTTAATCACCCAATAGAAACTGTATAACTACATCATGAAAAACATAACTTTAATAGCACTAATAGTATTTGTAGCAAGTTGCAGCAAAGACCGTAGAGTAATACAAAAACTAGATGGTACATGGAAAGTAGATAGTATACAATTAAAATATGTACACTATATAAATATACCGTTTGGTAACCAAGGTAAAACATACCAAGATTTGGACACTTCGAAACAATATACTTTATTTAACTGTGGTAGCGTTACTTTTGATAAAGAGCGTACTGCAAACAATGATTACAGATTAGGCAATCTTGATTTTAAAATTGGTAAACTATTAGGTAACACAGATACAGCTAACAGTGTAAACAGACCTTTGAATGATAAAGAAAGTTTTAATTTTTATGTAGATAAAGTTATCAATAAAAAAAAATATTCTAAAATAGGTATGTTAAGTGATACTTCTTTACTAAAAACATATAGAAGCGGGCAATTTTCGGACGATGAGTTAAAGTCTAAATCTATTTCATTTAGTTATGTAATAGATTCGCTAGACTATAACGCACAACCCAATAAGCATAACCTTAAACTACGAAAAGGAACATTTAAAGCCTATATTTCAAAACAATAATAATGAAGCACACACAACGTATTTCGCTCACTCTTACCGCAATAATACTATTGCTAGTAACTGCGTGTATTCCTCAGAAAAACGTGGTGTATTTTAATGCAAATAAAGCTGATAGTACAGTTACATTTCCTGAAAAAGAAGTTACATTTAAAACTGGCGATATTGTAATTGTAAACGTGTTTTCGCCTAGTAAAGAAACTTCCGTTTATTTTAATTATAGCGAGCTACACGCAATGGTAGCAGGCGTTCCTGTTAATGGTTACTTAGTTGATTTTAATGGAAACATTGAAATGCCAATGATTGGACAAATTAGTGTAAGAGGAAAAACAACTAAAGAGTTGCAAGAGGAGGTGCGACAAAAAATAGAAAAATATTTAATTAACCCATCAGTAAATGTGAGGTTAGTTAACTTTAAAATAACACTCATTGGCGAATTTAAAAAACCAGGTATTTACACTATTGAAAACAACACCATAACACTACTTGAGGCTATAGGCTTAGGCGAAGACCTTAGCATATATGGTAAACGTACTATTACTGTAATACGCGATGTTAATGGTAAAAAAATATTTACCTACATAGACCTAACTAACAAAAATCAATTTACAAACAGCATACACTTGCAAAATGGTGATGTAGTATATGCACAGCCCATTAAAGAACGAAAAACTACAGTAGAAATATTTTATCGTGTAGCTCCATTTTCTGTAGCATTAACATCAGTGCTTATATCGTTATTTATATTGTTTGCAAAATAAACATTTACCTCATCGCCCTCACTTATTATGAGCTTACAACCTATGCCAGAATACGAAACCGAACTACCTCAGGGTGGTTTTGATTACACTCGTTTTGTAAAAACACTTATTAAATATTGGTATGTATTTGTAATAGGTTTAGCAATAGCATTAAGCGTAGCTAAGTGGTACCACTGGTATGCTATACCTAAGTATAGCGCATCGGTTACGTTGCTTATTAAAGACGAAAAAGATGCCAATTTATCTGCTGAAAAACTATTACAAAACTTTGAAGACGATGTGCCAAAACACAATATGAGCAATGAAATAGAAATGTTGCAATCTCGCAGTATTATGGAGCAAGTAGTGAACGAATTACCTTTAAGTATTACGTATTTATCTCGTAGAAACTTAAAAAAATCGGACTTATACAAGCGTACACCAATTATAGTAACAGCAGATAGCTTACTAAATAGCGCATACCATAGCACATTACATATTAATATTATTGATACCTCATCGTTTGAATTAGGGTTTGATGGTGATGATGAAAAAAATACTAGCTACACATTTGGACAAAAAATAAATACCAAAATAGGGGTAATTAAAGTAAACAAAGCTCCATTGTTTGATAATCCGCAATTTAAAAAAGAACGCCTTACCGACAGAGAATTTTTAGTGCGATTTATCTCTACCGAAAGTTTGATAGTTAAATACAGTAACGCATTAGCGGTAGATAAAGTAAATAAAGAAAGTACTATTTTAAAACTTACTTTGACTGATGTAGTTGCTGAACGTGCAGAAGATGTGCTTAACAAAACGTGTGAGGTATATTTGCGCAACGACATTAATCATAAAAACAAAGTAGCAAGTAATACACTAAGTTTTATTGATGACCAGCTAAGTGTGAATAGTACTGATTTAAAAAATATAGAAAACAATATAGAGCGTTTTAAATCGAAGAGTAAAATAAGTACAGATATAAGCACAGAAGCCAACCTATACCTTGAAAACGCTCACGATGCAGACGTACGTATGGCACAGGTACGCTACAAATATAACGTTGCCGATTATGTAGAGAAATTTATAAAAGGCAATAATAATTTAGATGATATGTCATTATCGGTTTCGGGTATTGATGAGCCACAACTTAACAAACTACTAGATGAGTTGCGCATGTTAGAAGCTAAAAAAAGCCAATATACATTGGCCGCCAAGGCCGATAATCCGCTTATGATAAGTATTAATTACCAAATTGATCGTACACGAGAGGCTATAGTAAATAACATAAGTGCTATTAAAAAAAACTTAGCAATGCTTATGGCAGATAGCCAAGGTAGTATAGATAAATACGAAACTCAATTGCGTGCTGTGCCACGTACCGAGCGTCAGTTGTTGGGTTTAAAACGTCAATTTGATGTTAAAGAACAAATGTATTTATTCTTGTTAAAAAAACGTGCCGAAACAAGTATAGCACTTGCTAGCACCGTAAGCGACAGCCATGTAGTAGATGCTGCAATGGCAAACGACGCTCCTATATCGCCTGTAAAATCTAAAATATATACCATAGCCTTACTTATGAGTGTAGTATTACCACTATTATTTTTCTATTTAAAAACAAGTATGAATGCCACCATTGGCGATAAGAATGTACTTACTTCGTTAACCACTATTCCGTTGCTTAGTGTAGTAAAAAACAATACCGAAAGCACTAACAAGTTTATTGTTACTGATTCTCCAAAGTCTGCCAACACAGAATGTTTTAGAGCGTTACGCACTAACTTAACGTATGTAGGAAATAGCAGCAAAAAAACAATTTTGGTAACTTCATCTATCAAAGGTGAAGGTAAAACATACGTAGCCATAAACTTAGCCAATATAGAAGCTATGGCTGGTAAAAAAACAGTACTATTGATGTGCGACTTACGCAAACTTGATAACACCGCAATACTTAAATTAAATGCTAACAAAGGATTAAGTAACTATTTGCAGGGCAAAACTACGTTAGCCAATAGTACCCAGCAATGCGCCCAAATGCCTAATTTAGACATAATAGTGCCTGGCGAATTTTCAGCAAACTCATCAGAATTGTTGTTGAGTACAACCATGACAAACCTAATAGAAACGTTGCGCAATACCTACGATATTGTTATTATAGATTCGCCACCCATAGGTATAGTATCCGACACGTTAATACTTGCCACCTATGCAGACGCAACGCTGTATGTAGTGCGAGAAAATGTAACGGAGCGAAAGCATATTACATTTTTGAACAAATTAAAAGCGGAGCGAAAATTAAAAAACATAGCTATTGTATTTAATGGCACCGCAGAAATACAAAGTTTATATGGGTTTGATGCTGATGAAAATAATCCGCTAAACAATACAGGTATTATGGGTAAAGTACGAGAGGTGTTAAGCAAAGTGAAAGTGTTAAAAAGCACTTAATAGCATTTGTTTAAATAGATACGTTTACACCAAAACACGTTTTAGTTTTGTAGTAATAAGATGTGTTATTTAGCAATTAAAAATTGTTATTCATCAAAATAATAGTTACTATTGGTAAAACAATTAATTATTTGCGCCATGAAAACACAACACAACACACTAATGGTGTTGTACATTGCTTACACCTAAGTGTAGTAGCTATTAGTTTTTTACTACTGCATATTAGCGGTGCTACAGCGCAAATAAACCCTGGGTATTTTGGTACTTGGGTAAATACGAC
>JACMRI010000091.1 GCA_014376525.1 Bacteroidia bacterium
GCCATCAAAATAAAATGGTGGGTGGGTGTCTGTTTTTTTGATAGAGTCGGCTACTTGTGTTTGAGCAAAAGACAAATTAACACAAACTGAAATAGTAATTAAAGTAAGAAGTTGTTTAGTAAGCATAGATATAAATGTTAAGGATATAAATTAACACTAATTATGCTACAAAAACAAACGCTACAAAAATAAATCTTACAAAACTATAGTACTCCACTATTTTCAGTCAATGAGCCAAGCCAAAGTGCGGTTACCGAGCCAAGCCTAAGTATACATCTTCCCTCCGCTATTGTACTTTTACTAACTGCAACCGTACCTATATATTTCGCCAAACCAAATTTTACACTATGCCATTTACCACAATAACCAAAACTAATTGTACTGACAAATACTATTATACCGACTTTAATTTTAATTTAGAAATATATTATTCATTCAAATAATCAATCAAAATGAAAAACTTAACAATAGCACTAATCTTAATATCATTAAGGATAGCCTGCAAAAAAATGCAATTGTACCGTAGTACTTGATTCAAATAAAATTTATCCAAAAGGCTCACTTATACTTAACCACGATACGTGCTGGAAAGCTGAAAATCAAGGAAGAGGAGGTATTCCAGGCCCTTGGTTACAAAAAGGTAACTACGTTTGGAAACAATGTGAATAAATAATTCCACACCAAAACAAAAAATATGTAACTAAAAAAAATGGTAGGTTAACTACACATTTTTATTTAAACAAGTGCATCTAACAACCATAAAAACTAATCGCCCAGTTTCCTCTTACTTGCACTGAGCGTAATCTAAGCATAGCAGTGTCTGAGGGGTAGGGGATGGGGGTAACCACCCAATAGTTTAGTAAAACGAATAACCAACAAAATCCCAATAATCACTTACGCGGTAAAGCTTTTAATCCCAAATGCTCCCTAAAAAAATTACTAAAATTAGGTGTAAAACTAAAAAACTACTATCAAAATGATAAAAAAAACAGCTAAAAAAAATAATTTAGTACTCAAAATTTAGTGCTATTTTTGTGTAAAATAATTTTTAACTATAAACATCTACAATTATGAGCATACTTACATCAGTACTTTTATTAGGGTTAGGCACTCCCGAAATTATATTAATAGCTTGTTTAGTATTATTAATGTTTGGAGGAAAAAAAATCCCCGAATTAATGAAAGGCTTAGGCAAAGGCATTAAAGAATTTAAAGACGCTTCCAAAGGCACTACCAACGATAGCAACGAGGTTTCTAAGAACGAGGCTCCTAACAACTAAGTTACAACCGTACTACTTTTTTAATTAATTTCTTATCGCTAGCCTTCGTGAAAAACTTCCAATCTATTGCTAAGGTTCAAAATTTATTGCTCCAACAAAAAACTATTTCTTGTGTAACTATTGTTCAACAGTATTTAGATACTATTAAGGCGCACAATCCCACTATCAATGCCTACCTTGAAGTGTTTGAAACTGAAGCCCTACAAACAGCACAAACCATTGATGCTAAAATAGCCAACGGCGAGCAACTAGGTTCATTGGCAGGTGTTGTAGTAGGCATAAAAGATAATATTGTATATAAAAATCATAAGGCCTCGGCAAGTTCCAAAATACTAACTAATTACATCAGCATATACTCTGCAACCGTTGTAGAACGTATGCTTGAGCAAGATGCTATTATTATTGGACGTTTAAATTGTGATGAATTTGCAATGGGAGGTTCCAACGAAAATTCAGCAATGGGCAATGTACTTAATCCGTTAGATATTACACGTGTACCAGGCGGTTCATCGGGCGGTTCGGCAGCTGCCGTGGCTGCTAATATGTGCTTGGTAGCATTGGGTACAGATACTGGCGGAAGCATACGCCAACCCGCTGCTTTTTGCGGTATAGTTGGGCTAAAGCCCACTTATGGTTTAGTTAGCCGGTATGGTGCTATTGCTTACGCTTCATCGTTTGATCAAATAGGCCCACTTGCCCATACAGTAGAAGACTGTGCACGTGTGCTACAAGTTATTGCTGGCGCAGATGCCTTTGATGCAACATTAGCAAAAACACAAGTGCCCAATTACACCAAAGATTTAACATTAAACACCAAAAAAAATATTGCTGTACTCCGCACCAGTATTGAGCATCCAGCGCTTGACCCTGAAGTTAAAACAGCAATCGTAAACAAATTACAAGACTTAGCCAACGCAGGACATACCATTAATTATGTTGATTTTCCCAACATTGATTATTTAGTACCAACTTATTACGTGCTTACTACTGCGGAGGCTTCCAGTAATTTATCTCGTTATGATGGGGTGCATTTTGGCTATCGTAGCCCCAACGCTACCGATTTACAAACCACTTATATAAAATCTCGAAGCGAAGGCTTTGGCACTGAAGTAAAACGTAGAATAATGTTAGGTACATTTGTATTAAGTGCAGGCTACTACGACGCATATTATGCCAAAGCACAACGTGTGCGCCGTGTATTAAAAAACGAAATTGATGCTATACTAGCCACCAACGATTTTATACTAATGCCTACTACACCAAGTACAGCATTTACATTTGGTGCCAAAAAAGACCCAATAGCAATGTACTTAGAGGATATTTATACCGTATTGGCTAACCTCGTGGGTTTACCAGCTATAGCTATTCCGTGTGGCGTGCATACCAATACTATGCCTATGAGCATACAACTTATGAGCAAAGCATTTGCTGAAGCCGAATTACTATCATTTACACACCAAATAAGTACAATAAACAATAATTAGTTAATAAACTATTGCCATTGGTACGAAAAATGTAAGTAGGTTTTAAGATATTTGTAATTATATACACTAATCTTAGTAAATAACCGTTAATACTACATAATTTATTGTTTTGTAAAATGGTGTTTTCGTATTAAAACACCACATTGTAAATCAATTATAAAACCTATAAATACCATGAAAACTCTCATAAACTTAATTGTTTTAATTTTATTTTTGGCTGTAAATACATTTGCAATAAATCCTCCTGCCAAAAAATATAAATACAGCGACACTACTTTTGTATTTAAAAATGATGATCCTATTGTAGCAGCTTTAGACAGTCTTAAATATTTAAAATTGTGGGAAACAAGTGCCACCCCCGATATTGCAAAGCTAAATATTTACAATTATCGTACGGATGAAGTACCTACGTTTGATGATTTGGTGTACGAAGCTCGTTTAGCAAAACTAGATGCTGCATCGCCCATTCATTTAGATTACCACCCATCGGTACGTCCTTACATAGATATGTATATGTTTCGTCGTCGTTCGCAAGTATCGCGTTTGTTGGGTTTGTCTAAAATGTATTTTCCAATGTTTGAACAAGTATTGGACAAATACAATTTACCATTAGAACTAAAAAATTTAGCAGTAATTGAATCGGCACTTAACCCTATGGCACAGTCGCACTGCGGGGCTACAGGATTATGGCAATTTATGTACGGTACTGGTAAAATGTTTAACTTAGACGTAACTTCATACGTAGATGAACGTAGAGACCCAATAAAAGCTACTGAGGCGGCTTGCAAATATTTTCAGTACTTGTATAACATGTTTGGCGATTGGCAATTGGTATTGGCTTCTTACAATGCTGGCCCAGGAACTGTAAACAGAGCTATACGTAGATCGGGGGGTAAGCGCACATATTGGGAAATACGTCCGTTTTTGCCAGTAGAAACACAAGGGTACGTACCAGGTTTTATTGCGGCTACTTATGTAATGAATTATTCGGCAGAACATAACTTGTATCCAATAATTCCAGGCCCAGAATATTTTCAAATTGAAACTGTAAAAACTGCCCAGCAAGTTAGTTTTCAACAATTATCGCAAGGTTTAGGAATACCTGTAGAAGAGTTACGCTATTTAAACCCATCGTACAAACAAAACATAATTCCGTTTACCGAAGATGGAAGTAACTTAGTGTTACCCCATAATAAAATAGGTGCTTTTGATAACAATGAGCAAGCTATTTATAACTATAAAACGCCAGAGGAAAAAATACGCGAGGAGCAAGCAGATATTTCTAAATTACTTACTTATAAAGATGTGGGACGTGTACACAAAGTGCACAAAGGAGATAATTTAAAATCCATAGCAAAACGATATGGAGTAAGTGTAGCCGAACTTAAAGAATGGAATAGAAAAGCAACTAAAGGTGGTAAACTTAAAGCAGGTACACGCATTACATATTATGTAAAAGTACCTGTGTATATGGCGCAAAACAAAAAAACTCCAAGCCAACCACAAGCTGCTAAAGACAGCACCGAAGTAGCTATTGTAGACGCTAAAATGTTGGAACAAGAACCCAAAACAACTAATGCTAAAGAAGAAGTTGCTGTAGAAGAAGATGAAGTGCAAGAAGAAACAAAAAAAGTAACTAAGCTATCGGCCAAAGAAACTAAAAAACAACTTGCCGAAAAGAAAGAAGTTAAAACTAAAGAAAAAGAAACTACCAACAACAAAACTAAAACAATAGTGTATAAAGTACATAGAGGTGATACTTTGTGGAGCATAGCAAAAAACTACCCTGGAACTACGGTACAAGAAATTAAAAAATGGAACAATATTCGTAGCAATAATGGTTTAAAAGTAGGCATGAAAGTTAAGATTGTACTTAACTCATAAACTACTTAAAAACATATAATATGAACTTAAACGTAAAACTGTTATTAAAGCAAGCAACATGTATGTGTGTGCTTGTTTTTTTTGCTACTACAGCCAACGTGCGTGCACAAGCTGTAATGAAAGGATTTTATGGGAAAGAGTTTGGCATTAGTTTAGGTGCAGCTTATTACATCGGAGATATTAATCCAATAATTCCTTTGGTAGGCGCACGTCAATCAGTAGGGGCATATTTTCGTTTGAATAGAGATTATAGATGGAGTTTTAGAACCAACGTTATATATGGAAAAGTTACTGCTAATGATGCTAATAATAAATTGGAAGCATTACGCAATAGAAACTTAACGTTTCAATCCAATATATTTGAAGTGTCGGAGCAAGTAGAATTTAATTTTTGGCCCTATCGTGTTGATGAAAGTAATTACGCTTTTAGTCCGTATGCATTTATAGGTTTAGGCGCATTTTATTTTAATCCTAAAGCAACGTATAATAACGAATTAGTAGCATTGCAACCCCTTGCAACTGAAGGACAAGGCTTACTTAACTATCGTAAACCATATAAGCGTATTGCGCTTAATATGCCATTAGGTATGGGTATAAAAGTAGGCTTGCAAGAAAAATGGACAGTGCAACTGGAGTTTTCTATACGTAAAACCAATACAGATTATATTGATGATGTAAGTAGTACATATAAAAATCCATTACTAATAAAATCCAATACTGGTGTAGCTGCAGCCGCACTAAGCGATCCTAGTACAACGGCTTCAACATTTGCTAAAGTAGGACATTTACGAGGCAACCCAGATACAAATGACTGGTACGGTTTTACGCATGTAAGTCTGTCGTATTCATTACCCAATAAGCGAAAACACTGCCCCGCGCAATAATTTTATTACACAAGCAACAAATACATACATTTTGTTGAGAGTTTGTTGAAATACGATTTTTTTTAAACTAAAATAAAATGTATTTTCGCCTCAAGTATTAAAAACAAACAAAGAAATTACCAAACAATAATTATGGCTAAAAATAAATTAGAGGAATTAACAGCAGTTACCAAACCAGAAACAGATATGTTGGACACAATGGAAACAAACTACACTAAAGTAGAAATGTACATTGAAGAAAACCAAAAAAGTTTAGGAATAATAGTAGGAGTAGTAGTAGCTATAGTAGCTGGTTATTTTGCTTTTCAAAAATTTTATTCTGAGCCTAAAGAGGTAGAAGCGGCTGCAGATATGTTTCAGGCAGAACAATATTTCGCAAAAGATAGTTTAAACAAAGCGATTAAAGGGGATGGTATTAATCTTGGATTTGAACAAGTAATAGAAGAGTATGGTTTTACCAAATCGGCAAATTTAGCACACTACTACTTAGGAGTAAGCTATTTAAAGCAGGGTAAATTTGAAGATGCAATAGCTCAGTTGGAAGATTTTGACTCAAGCGACGAAATACTTGGGCCTATAGCAATAGGGGCTATAGGTGACGCAAAAATGGAATTAAGTAAAACTGACGAAGCAATAGACTCTTACCTAAAAGCAGCTAACAAAAAGAAAAATAAATTTACATCGCCTATTTATTTAATGAAAGCAGGCTTAGCTTACGAAAGTAAAAAAGAATATACTAATGCACTTAAAACCTACGAAATCATAAAAAGTGACTATCCCGAAACCAACGAAGGACGCAATGCAGACAAGTATATAGCACGAGCTAAACTACTTACCGAAAATTAAAAAATAGTTATAATTAATATTCAAAAAAGACTGCTAACGTATTTTGTTGGCAGTTTTTTTTATTAATATAAGTTAAGAGTACTGATTTTATTATTTACAAAATTCATTATTTTTACTATATTTGATATAGGTACTATTAAAAATAAAAAAACTTATTAATTATGAAAAAAATTATACTATCAATAATAACATTATCTACAGTAACTTTAGCACAAGGGCAATTTACAATAACTAATTTAGATTTATTGCCACTGGATAGCGCTGTAACTATTTACACAGATACAGTGCCTAATCCATCTCTTATAATGTTGGGCACAGCAGGGATAGATAAAACGTGGGATTTTAGCAGTGCAAAAGCCCAAAAATCAGCTATTACACGTGCTTTATTACCTGCTAATACTACCTATCCACAATATAGCATTATAAGCAACTATGCTTGGGAAACAATACGTGGAGTTGATACCGTATTTAGTTACATGGATAATTTTACCAATAATCTATCTAATAAAGTTAATGTTTTTAAAGATCCATTGGGTATTTCGGGTATTAATTTTAAAACAGTAAATGAGCCAGTACAAATTATGTACAACTACTCTTTAAAATTAAATAATACTTACAATACTAGTTTAAATGACAGTTCAGTACAAGTTATTGATTTGGATATAAGTACATTAAATGGTGCAGGTACATTAGCTGTAATTATTGATTCTGTAAGAATAATACTAACAACTAAAATGAGTTATGTAGTAGATGCTATTGGGAAATTAAAAACCCCACAAGACTCCAACTTAACTGTTTTACGCTTAAAAACATACAGTCAAACAAAAACACATATTGAGGCAAAAGGAAAACCAGGTAACTTCTTCTTTCCCACTGTGTTTACGCCTGTTCCCAATAATCTTTTAGCACAAGTAAACCCAAATTTGAGAAACGATAGTATTCTTAAAACTCATGGCTACGAATTTTGGACTAACGAAGGTTATTTGCCATTAGTTAAAGTAATTAGTAATGAAGCTGGAGACACAGCAAATGTAGTAGATTGGCAACAACACCATGCTTCGCTACGTGCTATAGGTTTAAAAGCATTGGTAAATAATGTGCAAGTAAATATGTATCCTAATCCAACATCAGGTTTTATAACTATAACTAACAATACATTAGCAAAAACAGCCAAAGTAACTGATTTTACTGGGCGCGAAGTGGCACAATTGCCAATCAACAACAATACATTTGATGTTTCAATGCTTAAAAATGGTAACTATATTGTTACACTATTTAACATTGCAAATATAGCTGTTGCTAATGCTAGGATTGTAGTTAACAAATAGAATAAATTAGTCTAAATAGTAGCTTTTTACTGTGTTGCGCAAGTTATAATTACTACTCATTACCTCGCCATAAGCACCTGCACTAAGTATTGCAATTATGTCGCCACGGTTTGTAGTGGGTAATTCTACCGCTTTTCCAAAACAATCGCTGCTCTCGCATATAGGGCCCACCACATCATATTTTAATTGTTGGGTATTGGTACTGCTTAAGTTTTCTATTTTATGATAGGCTTGGTATAATGCAGGTCTAAGGAGTTCTGTCATTCCTGCATCTAATATAGCAAAGTTCGTATTTATACCGTTTTTTATGTATAGTACTTTACTTATTAAGTTTCCGCACTGTGCTACTATTGCTCTTCCTAATTCAAAATGTAATTCCTGATTTTTTCGTAATTCTATAAATTTATGAAACACTTTAAAATAGGCTTCAAAGTTTACAATAGCATTAGCGGTTGGATTTTTATAATCAATACCCAAACCGCCACCCACATTTATTATTGGTAAATCAAAGCCCTTACGCAAGAAATAATTGTTTATTTCATTTACACGCAAGCATAGTTTTTTGAATGGAGATAAGTTGGTTATTTGCGAACCAATATGAAAATGTAGCCCAATAAGAGTAATGTTATGGAGCGTTTTTAACTGTGCAATAACAGTTTCAAACTCATACGGATTTATACCAAATTTATTTTCTTCTAAGCCCGTAGTTATGTACTTGTGCGTGTGTGCATCAACATTAGGATTAATGCGTAGCGCAACGCTTGCCTTTTTGTTTAACGACAGTGCAAGTTCATCAATAACTTGTAACTCTTGTATGCTTTCGCAATTAAAACAAAAAATATTTTGCTGTAGTGCAAAAAGTATTTCATCATCGTTTTTGCCTACTCCAGCAAATACAATTTTAGAAGCATCAAAACCATTATCAATGGCATGTTTAATTTCATTACCACTCACACAGTCGGCACCTAAGTTGGCAGCTTTTATAAGCTGTATTATTTTGACATTAGTATTAGCTTTAAAAGCATAATGTACGTGGTAATTGTATTTTTTACTTTCGGTAGTTAATGCAATTAATGTGTTTTTTAATAACGTTAAATCGTACAAATAATAAGGAGTTTTATGCGCTAATAATTGGGGTAATTTTTCTTTCAATACCATTTTATTTTTTGTTTTAAATAGTAATACATTACAATTAATTATAGCCAAATATGCCTTTGTTTAAGGCTACTAGTGCATCTTTTTTGTGCGCAGAATTTATTAGTACGCTTATGTTGTTGCTACTACCACCGTATGACACCATGCGTAGCGGTATATCTTTTAACGATGCCAATACCTTGTATGCGTAGCCTGCAGTATGTTTGGGTAAGCTACCTACAATACAAATAATGGTTTGTTTGTGTTCTATTTCTACAGTTGCAAATTCTTGTAGTTCGTTTATAATTTCATTTAAATTTTTTACGTTATCAATAGTAAGCGATACGGCTATTTCTGAAGTAGTAATCATATCGATTGATGTTTTAAAACGTTCGAAAATTTCAAATACGGCTCTCAAAAAACCGTGTGCTAGTAGCATTCTATCGCTTTTTATGTTAATAGCACATATATCATCTTTTGCGGCAACTGCCTTAATACCTTCGGTTGCATTAATGTTGGAAATTACCGTACCCAATGCTGTAGGTTGCATAGTATTTTTAAGCAGCACAGGAATATTTTTTTTTTGCGCAGGCAAAATACAGGTTGGATGTAATATTTTGGCCCCAAAATAAGCTAACTCTGCGGCTTCGTCAAAACTTAGTGCGTGTATTGCATGAGTTTTGTTTACTACACGTGGGTCGTTGTTGTGCATACCATCAATATCAGTCCATATTTGTACTTCTGTTGCATCAATCGCTGCACCTATTATAGATGCGGAGTAGTCGCTTCCGCCACGTTTTAAGTTATCTATTTCGCCAAAAGCGTTTCTACAAATAAAACCTTGTGTTATATATAAGTTTGTAGTTGGATATTTGGCTAACTCATTATGTAAATGCTTAGTAATATAGGGTAGCTGAGGTTCATCGTTCTCATCAAGGCGCATAAAATTTAATGCGGGTAGTAACACCGCCTTTATGCTTAACTCTTGCAAATGCAAATAAAATAATGCTGTACTTAATAATTCTCCTTGTGCTAATATAGCTTTTTCTTCGTTGGAAGTAAACATATCTAAAGTAAAAGAACGCAAATAATCAAAATGATTTTTTAGTAATTCGGCACCTCTTGTTTTAAATTCTTTAGTTGATATTAACTCGTTTACTACTTGTGTATATTTGTTTGACAATACCTCAATGGCGGTGTGTGCAGCATCGTGTTCTTTGTTATACAATAGGTTGCACAATTCTAACAACGCATTGGTAGTCCCGCTCATTGCCGATAGTACTACTATTTTTTTATCATCTCCTTGCACTAGTTTCACTAACGATTGTATGCGTTGGGCTGTGCCTACACTCGTACCTCCAAATTTTAAAACTTTCATATTTAAGTGTGTATTACAAATTGGTATTGAACTATTATGCAAACATACATCAAAACTTAATATCCCATTATAAACAAAGGGTTTAATAGTTACATATAGTTTTTTTTAAAAAATACTAATTGATAAATCTCAAGTAATTGTTGGTGTATTGCGTTTAAATTTTATGCCAGCTACCTAAGTTAGTAGTTATTGTAAACGACCAGTTTTGTGCTGCTATATTATAGTTTGTGTATGCTATACCAAAATTAATTTTTTTAACATTAAGCCCTACACCCATTGCAAAACCTGACAATGCAGTTTTAAACGAATACGCTAACTCCCTGCGTTGCTTATGATTGTAAGATAGTATAATATGGAAATTTTTGCTTAGCAATACTTCTACACCTACATTCAAATGGCGGGCAACGTTATCTGTTTGCTTTACTAAGTAACGCTTGTTAAATCCTGTTTTTATTGCACTAGTATCATTAGTTTTATAAGTGCCGTTAGCTATTATGTAATATTGGTTGAGGTTGTACGCTGTAAGTACTATTCTAAACGGTGCGTGTTTAATGCGTTGTGCCATTCCCAATTGCATATCTAGCGGTAATCGTTCGGTTTGATTATTAAATTTATTAATAATACCACCCATATTACGCACCATTGCAGTTGCCACAAAACGTTGGTTAGGGTGTATAAATGCACCTGATATATCTGCACACAAACCTAAGCTATTGTAGGCTTCATACACACTGTAAATTGTTTTTATGTTAGCACCAATTTTAAACAGCGAATCGTGTAATGTAGTACTGGCTGCGAGCGTAAATAAATAATCGCTGGCGTAAAATTTTTGGTTAGCTAACTCGCCACCTGCATTAGCATAGTCAAACGTGCCGTATTTGTTGTATTGTATGCCTGCGGCAGCATTTACTTTGTTTTTGATATTAAAACCAAAAGCGGTTTGACCACTATACGTGCCACTATATTGGTTTATAAAAGATTGTGAAAATTTTAGTTTAGTGCCAATACCTAACATACACGGGTTGTATAAGCCTATGCTTACATCGCCATCATTTATTGCTGTGGCATAACCGTTGTGTGCTGCGGTGCGATAGTTAGTAGGTGCATTTAAAAACGTGTAAGTATATTTGCCTCCTACTTGCGCAGTAGTAGAAGTTATTCTTAGTAATAAGATTATAAAAAATAAATGTTTTAACAATTGCATTTTTTTATAACGTGTATAAAACATAAATATTGTAATTTAAAATAAATATCTTTTAATCCCATACTGGGTTCATTACTGCTACTCTGCACTTTTCATCGGCGTTGGTGCAGTTAGGATACACGCCTACACCTTTTACTGTCCAATATTTTACCTTAGCACCGTATCTGCGCAATAGGCTAGCAACGGCTTCGGCTCTGCGTTGAGCAAGTTTGTTATTTAATTTGATACTTCCTGTTGGGTCGGTGTAACCCAATATTTCCAGTTGAGGTATAGATTTTTGTTTTAAATCTAAGGCAAATGTTTTTAAATATTCTTCTTGGGCGGCACTTACTTTACTGCTGTTTAATTTAAAATAAATAGGTTTTATAGCAAATGTAGTTGCAACTTGTTTAGGTGTTTCAACAGGTAGAGTATTTGCTTCTGTAGGTTTTTCAACTGGCGTTACAAAAGTGGCAATTACTGGTACTGAAATAGGTTTTAAAAAATCAAACTGTTGTGTTACCGTTTGTTTGGTATTGGCTGTTAAGTCTATTGTAATTTTTTTTAAGGTAGTAATACTATCTACATTGTTAGCGGGGGCAATAGTATATACAATGCCTGATTGTAAGGGAAATGCAATGTTGTTATCAAATTCGTTAGCCGAAAAATTGCCTACTAACTCTTGTGTATTACTTGCCGTATTTTGTGCATATACTTTAAATGTTTTGTTTGGAGCTACGTTTTTCAACTTACCGCTTAGTATAGCCAAGCCTTTGTAAGGAGCATTAGTATTGACAGTGCAGGATTTGTAAATATCATAACTACCAAAGCCTCCCATACGATTTGATGCAAAATAATATTCGCTAGCAGTAGCTTTGGTATAATAAATATCATCAGCTATAGAGTTTATGGGGTAACCTATGTTTATGGGTATTTCAAATGTTCCGTTGTTATATTTACTATTGAATACATCGTAACCACCTATGGCATTATGTCCTTTGCTACTAAAGTATAGTTCGTTTTTGTCCACATCAAAGTATGGTGCATCTTCGTCTAACTCAGTGTTAATAGTTGGGAGCAACTGTGCGGTGTTCCATTTATTATCGTCTTTTCGGGTAGCTATGTATAAATCTCTACCACCTGTACCATGCTTACGTATGCTAGAAAATACTACTGTATTACCCTCATTAAAAAAAGTTGCACTACCTTCCCAAGCCTTTGTATTTATGCCTTTGAGAGGTATTACTTTACCATTAGTTACTTCAAAAAAATCGCCACTTCCTCTACGTTTTTTATCTCGATAGATGTATAATTTATTTTTAACTAATGCCAACGTAGCATCGTGCTTACGGCTATTAATAGGTTTGGGTAAACTTTGCGGCAATGCAAATTTATCGCCACTTTGCAACATAATATTTTCATTGTAGTCAAAAGTGGTTATTAATTTATCGTGCTTACCGTTTACTATGTTGGTATCACCACGCATGGTGTAGTATAGTTTTTTATTGCTTGCATCTACAAGTGGTGCATACTCTGCATATACTGTATTTACTGCACTATCCGCATTAAAAACTAAATAGTTAGCGGTAGCATTGTGCATTACCGTTTTACCATTTTGTGTACTTCTTAATAATTCTTTTGCACTTTTAGTAATAGGGTGCGCAGGATATTGATTGATGAATGTAGTGAGATATGTAGTGGCTTTATCAAATTCATAGTTGGTATAATATGCACGCCCAAGTTGGTAATTAAGTTCGGCTATGGAACTATCTACATATTTGGCTTTTAACAAATACTCAATAGACTTGTTAGCCTCGGTTTTGCTGTAGGTATAGCATACACCCAAGCGATAAGTAAAGGCTACATCATCGGGGTATTTTTGCTCTAATGCTTTGTAAAAAGGAAGTGCTGTTTCGTAGTCCTTATCATCATAATAAAATACTGCTTCATCAAGCAAATTACCATTTTTTAAAAATATAAATTGCCCATCGTTAGCCAACTTAGACTGTGCAATTGCGCCAGTTAATGACGTAGTAAATACTACAAGTAAGAGCAGTTGTTTCATCGTTATTTTTTTAGGACTGTTGCTTTTACTTTTGGTGCAAATTGTTTTTTCATCAATGCCATTTCTATCGCAGTAGCTGCGCATTCTACACCTTTGTTACCCAGTATTCCGCCACTACGGTCTATACTTTGTTGTAAAGTATTATCTGTTAATAAGCCAAATATTACAGGAGTAGTTTGTGTAGCGTTGAGTAATGCTATGCCTTGTGTAACTCCTTGACACACAAAATCAAAGTGGCGAGTTTCGCCTTGTATTACTGTACCAAGTATTATCACGGCATCGTATTTTTTGGTTTTGGTAAGTAGTTGCGCAGCATATACCAACTCAAAACTACCAGGTACTTTTATTTTTACAATGTCTTTGGCTTTAGTACCAAACTCAAGCAGGGTGGTGTATGCGCCGTTTTCTAGGTTGTTGGTTATGGTTTCATTCCAAGCGGCAGTTACTATGGCTATTTTTAAGCCTAATGCCTTTTTTTTATCTTTAAGTTTGATGTTTGAATAATTTACTGTTGCCATTTTTTATTTTTTTAAATTACTAACACAAAGTTATTATTTACTTGATAGGTTTGCTTGTTTATGGTTGCTATTGTTTAAAAAAATAATTTGTGGGTAATATATTTTGTACATTGTTTATCAACGAAAATTTGTTATTCATTAAAGTAAAATATGCTTGTCCTTAAAGTTACCTATTTTTAAATTTTAAAACTAACTCTCCATAAGCGTAATAGATTTTTACGCCACCTACCCCCTATGAATTAATGTGTAAACTTCATTTTAAAACTATCACCATAAATGAAAAAATAGAAGCGAGTGTAAAAGCGGGAGTGTAAGCCACAATAGACGACTCAACATTTTACAAACAAATGATCAGAACCATAACTCACACGCCACAAAAAGTAGATAAAACCAATATTAATAAGCTTTTGCCTAGGGTACACAAGGCTTTAGTAACGCAAAACGATTGTTGTAAGACATACACCACAGAATAGTTGATGGTTTTTTACAAAACTATCTAAACGAATTTTGCTATAAATTTAACAGAAAATACTTTGGAGGTAAAATGATGGAAAGGCTTGTTATTGCTGCAATTGCAAATAAATGGACTAAATTAAAGGTAGGTTAACTGATACCCATAAAATATTAATTTTTACCAATCACACCTTAAATAAAATAAGTCCCACTACATATTGTAGTGGGACTTATTTGTTAATGTATTTTTTGTAAAAAAAACTTACTCGCTTAAGTCAAATGTTTCCATGAACTTTGTAGTATAATCTCCTTTTTTAAATTGTTCATTTTGCATTAAACGTAAGTGAAATGGTATAGTAGTTTTTACTCCTTCTATTACGTATTCGCTTAATGCACGGTGCATTTTGGCTATTGCTTCCTCGCGTGTTTGCGCTACGGTTATTAGTTTTGCCACCATACTATCGTAATTAGGAGGTATAACATAACCCGAATAGATGTGCGAATCTACCCTAATACCGTGTCCGCCTGGTGTAAACAAGTTCCCTATTTTTCCTGGGCTTGGGCGGAAGTTATTAAATGGATCTTCAGCATTAATACGGCATTCAATAGCGTGCATTTGTGGGTAATAATTCTTACCGCTTATTGGATTTCCAGCAGCTACTAATATTTGCTCACGCACAAGGTCGTAGTTTATAACTTCTTCGGTTATAGGGTGTTCTACTTGTATGCGTGTATTCATTTCCATAAAATAGAAATTGCGGTATTTATCTACCAAAAATTCTACAGTACCCACCCCTTCGTACTTAACGGCTAGTGCAGCTTTTATAGCAGCGTTGCCCATACGTTCTCTCAATTCATCAGTCATAAAAGGTGATGGAGTTTCCTCTACCAATTTTTGATGGCGGCGTTGTACCGAGCAATCTCTTTCGCTAAGGTGGCATGCTTTACCAAATTGGTCGCCTACTATTTGTATTTCAATATGGCGAGGTTCTTCTATGTATTTTTCCATATACATAGCACCATTGCCAAATGCTGCTTCAGCTTCTTTGGTTGCGCTTTCAAAGTTAGGGAGCAATTCCTCTTCTTTCCATATAATGCGCATGCCACGCCCACCACCACCTGCAGTAGCTTTTATTATTACAGGATAGCCCGTTTCTTTGGCCGTAATTTTAGCTTGTTCAATATCGGTAATTAATCCATCGCTACCAGGTACTACTGATACACCTGCAAGGCGCATAGTCATTTTTGCGTTGCTTTTATCGCCCATACCCTCAATCATTTCGGGCGAAGCACCTATAAATTTTATTTTATACTCTTGGCATATACGGCTAAACTTAGCGTTTTCGCTAAGGAAACCATATCCAGGGTGTATTGCATCAGCATTTGTAATTTCGGCTGCCGATATTATGCGAGAAATATTTAGGTACGAATCTTTACTAGCTGGTGGGCCTATACACACTGCTTCATCAGCAAACTTTACGTGTAAACTATCACGGTCTGCAGTGGAATAAACTGCTACGGTTTTTATGCCCATTTCTTTGCAAGTACGTATTATGCGCAATGCAATTTCGCCACGGTTGGCAACAAGTATTTTTTTAAACATAGGTTTATTAATTTGAAAAATTAATGAATTTGTTATTTTGAAAATTTAATTAAAAAACACAATTGAGAAATGTTTTAAATTTTCAAACGTATTAACATTCAAATATTTAGTTAGGCTCAACTAAAAATAAAGGCTGGTCGTATTCTACAGGAGTCGCGTCATCAACCAATACTTTAACTATTTTACCGCTTATTTCGCTTTCTATTTCGTTAAATAGTTTCATGGCTTCAATAATACATACTGCTTTACCAGGTTTAATTTCGTCGCCTATATTTGCAAACGATGGTTTGTCGGGTGATGATGAGCGGTAAAAAGTACCAATCATTGGCGATTTAATAGTTATTAAATTGCTTGCTACTGGTATAGCTGCTGGTGCATCGGTAGGTACGTTTGGTGCGGCCGCTACAGGTGCTGCTAATTGTTGTTGCGCTTGTGGGGCATAGTATTGTTGCGGTGCTTGTTGCATCATTATTGGTGCTGTACCGCCTGTTTTTATTACTATTTTAAAACCATCTTGCTCTAGTTCTACTTCGCTAACTCCGCTTTTAGAAACAAATTTTATTAACTCTTGTATTTCTTTTAATTCCATGATGTTATAGTTTTATATGTTTATGAGTGAATGTTATATGTAATTTTAATTTTTAATTTATTATGCCTTAAAAGTATAAAAATATTGCAAAACTGCGTTTATTTTTCGGTTTGGTTTATTGTTACGCCTACATCAAATACTTGTGCAAGTTTGGCGTCGCGCATACCTTGTTGTACGCTCATGGTGTAGTTACCTTTGAGCGGGAATAATATGCCTCGTTTGTACAGTATTTGGTTGTCTATAATATTGTTTACAGTTTTGCCCAACCACTTGCCTTGTGTGTTGGCAAGAAGTATTTCTACTGTGTCGTTTATTGTTTTTTTGTTTGGAAATGTAGTCTTTACAAACAAGAATATATTACTGTAACTATATTCTGTACCATTGCGCACGCCTAACAATACATTATGTTTATTAACGGTGTCAGTAATTGTAAATGTAAAATTAGCCAACGAATCTACCTGCCATGTGTGGTCGTTAATGCTATTGTATTGGCTATACACTTGCTTGTTGCCACAGCTTGTAAGGGCTAAGTATAAGTAAGCAATAATGGTTATGTATATTGATGTACGCATTGTTTAAATAATTATAATTATTTGTGTCTATGTTTTTTTTAGTATTATTTTTTAATTTAAAAGTATTTCGTAATTGTCTTTTTTATGCTGTTGGAGGGGTGGGGGTATTGCTGCTATTTTTGCGATTATTTCGGTTACGATTATTGTTGTTTCTGTTTTTGTTAAATGGTCGGCGAGGTTCTTCTACACTACTTTCTGTGATGTTTTGTGTAGATGCAACTGTTGATGTTTCGCTGCTTTCGTTAGTAAAAGTGGCTTTTGCCATGTTGTTATTATTGCGATTATTGTTGTTACGTGTGTTTGGCGTGCGAGTTTTAATTTCTTTTGGCGTATCTGCTACATCAGTACTACTTTCTTCTGCTGTAATATTTACAGCACGTGCCGTACGATTCGTTTTGTTTCGAGCGGTATTAGACGGTTTCTTTTTATCATCAAAGCGGCTTACGCTATCTTGCCCTACTACGTTGCTAAACGAAGTTTCGGCTGTTGCCACAACTTTGCTTACACTTGTTTCTATTACATCGCTTACTAACTCATTGGGCAATATGCCCTCTTTGTTTAAATCTAATATTTCTTTTACATAATTGGTGCTAAACTCAATAAATAAGCCTGGTTCGGAGGTATAGGAGTACCACATTTTACCTTTAAAAATATCGCTTTTTTGGTGAAACGCTTCACCTTTTTTTGTTTTTAATCGTATGGTATTATCAGGAAAACTTTTAAGTGCATCAACATAACTATCCAATTCATAATTGAGGCAACATTTTAACTTACCACATTGCCCAGCAAGTTTTAACGGATTAAGCGAAAGTTGTTGGTAACGTGCTGCCGAGGTATTTACAGTTCTAAAATCGGTAAGCCACGTACTGCAGCAAAGTTCACGTCCGCACGAGCCTATACCGCCCAAACGACTGGCTTCTTGGCGTGCGCCTATTTGTTTCATTTCTACGCGCACATAAAATTGTTGTGCCATTACTTTTATCAATTCTCTAAAATCCACACGTTCATCGGCTGTGTAATAAAACATAGCTTTGCTCTTATCGCCTTGATACTCCACGTCGCTTATTTTCATGCGCAGTCCAAGTTCCAGTGCTAATTTGCGTGCTTTATACATTGTTTTTTCTTCCAACAATTGTGCTTGTTTCCATTTTTCAATGTCTGAAGGTTTTGCCTTGCGATATATTTTTTGGATAACAGTATCGTACGGAATACTTTTCTTTTTAAGTTGCATACGTACTAACTCACCAGTTACAGATACCACGCCTACATCGTGCCCTGGCGAGGCTTCGGTGGCTACTAAGTCGCCTTGGTGTAAAGTTAAACCAGTATCATTTTTAAAAAACTCTTTACGGCTATTTTTAAAACGTACTTCTACTATATCAAATTCGGTTTGCCCTTGTGGTAAATCCATATTGGATAACCAGTCAAACACATTTAGTTTATTGTTGCAACCACTCTCTGTACCGCAGTTCCCATTACTATTGCAACCTGCAGGCACACCTCCATTACTTGTTCCACAACCTCCGCTTCCACAACCCATATCGTTTTATATATTTAAGTATTTAAAAATAATTGTTAAAAATAAATGTAGGTTTGTGAATAATACAAAATCGCTACACATCAATTACAAAAATAGAGTTTTACACGACAAAAAAAATTAAAATGTTAGTAATACAAGCATCTCAAATTCCGAATGCAGGCAAAGGCTTATTTACCACCGAAAATATTGCTAAAGGAACATTATTTATACAATATTTGGGCGATGTATACACGTGGAAACAATGCGCCAAACGTGCTATTAACAACAAGGAGGGTTATGTGTTTTATATTAGTGAACGCTTGTGTATTGATGCCTTTGATACGCCCCAACATTTAGCACGTTATGCCAATGATGCTGCGGGTATTACACGTGTAAAAAGTTTGCGCAATAACACGGTGTTTCATATTGAGAAAAAAACAGGCTACTTAAAAGCAACTCGCAACCTTAAAGCTGGCGAAGAAATATTTGTAAACTATGGTAAAGAATATTGGAATGCTATACGTACTAATATTAAAAATGGGTATTATAAATAGAGGTTATTAGTAAGATGATAAAACTAGGAGTAAGGCTATACGTAACTATATGTTACTGGGCGATATTTACTAGTACTGCGGTAAGTTGTTAATTTATTATATTTAGATGTATTTTTTTTTCTGTTTTAAAGTCTGTTTATTATTTTAAATTGTTAGGGTAGCTTTACTGTTTTTAAAATATTAATTTTGAAAACAATAACAAACAATTATTATGGCAAACACCACTACAAAAGCACACTTGGCCGTTTTAGCTGCTAATGCTATATATGGCATTAATTTTAATGTAGCCAAGCTAATTATGCCAAGCTTTATACAACCATTTGGGTTTATATTTTTACGAGTAAGCGGTGCACTTATTTTATTTGGAACAATAAGTTTATTTTTAAAAAAAGAAACCATACAGCGTGCCGATTGGCCTCGATTTATAGCCTGCGGAGTGTTTGGTGTAGCTATTAATCAGCTATTTTTTTTTGGTGGATTAAACTTAACCACCCCAATTAATGCAGCTATAATAATGATAACAACACCCATATTAGTAATGGTATTGGGAGCATTGTTTTTAAAAGAAAAACTAACTACTGCCAAAACTATAGGTTTGCTACTGGGGGTTGTGGGTGCACTTAGCATTATAACATCAGGTGGCAAAGGCTTTAGTATTGGGGGTAGTACAGCCCTTGGCGATTTAATGATATTAATAAACGCCACAAGTTATGCCGTGTATATGATATTGGTAAAACCACTTATGCGTACTTACAGTACTATGTTTGTAATTACACGTGTTTTTTTAATAGGTTTTATAGGTGTAATACCCTTTGGTTGGAAACAGGTTATGGATATACAGTGGCACACATTTACAGCGCACACATGGGGTTGTTTGGCATTTGTAGTTATAGGCACTACATTTTTTGCTTACCTGCTTAATACCTATGGGTTAAGCAAAATAAGTCCATCTGTGGTAAGTTTTTATATTTATTTGCAGCCGTTTTTAGCTGCATCGTTTGCTATGTATTGGGGCACAGATACACTTACAACACTCAAAGTATTTTCGGCACTATTAATATTTATTGGTGTATATTTAATTAGTAAGAAACCTTCATCATCATTAAAAACAATTTAAAACTATGCGTAACTATCTAATTTATTTTATTGGTTTTTTCATCGCTGTAAGCCTTGCTACATCGGCATTAGCACAGGGTAACAAAAAATATTTTGTTGCTTTCAAAGATAAAAACAGTAGCACCTACAACACCACTTTACCGCTACAGTTTTTAACCCAACGTGCGGTAGACAGACGTACAAAATATTCCTTACCCATTACCACCCAAGACTTGCCTGTTAACAATACGTACATACAACAAGTTGCAGGTATTGGAGTAACCATATCAGGCATTAGTAAGTGGCTTAATGGGATAATTATAACCACCAACGACTCTAATAAAATAACCACAATAAACCAACTATCATGTGTAAAATATAGCTTAGATATACTCCGCGAAGGCAATATTACTAACGATAAAATGGATAAGTTAAGCGCAAGCACGGCACGTGCCTACCAACAAGTGTATGACTCTAGTTACTACGGTGCTGGGGCATTAGCAGTTAAGCAACTTAACTTAATACCCTTGCACAACCAAGGTTACACAGGCATAAATACACTTATAGCCGTGTTAGATGCGGGTTTTCCTAACGTAAATGTATTTGCTGCATTTGATAGTATCACTCAACAAAATAAAATTAAATATACGTATGATGTTGTACTAAACACACCCTTTGTATATGCTAACCATGGGCACGGTACATCCGTGTTGAGTTGTATTGCAGGCAATATGCCCAACAACTATGTAGGTACAGGCTTTGGTGCAGATATAGCATTGATACGTACTGAAGATGCTCCAACCGAAAACATAGTAGAAGAATATTACTGGGTAATAGGTGCAGAAAAAGCAGATAGTATTGGTGCCGACATTATTACTTCATCGCTAGGTTATACAACGTTTGATAATCCTATGCAAGACCACTCTTACGCTAACATGAACGGAAAAACTACCGTGTGTGCACAAGCCGCTACTATAGCCACTCGCAAGGGTATATTGGTGTGTATAGCGGCAGGTAATGAGGGTAATAATGCTTGGCAGTACATAGCCACGCCTGCTGATGCTGATAGTATATGTACGGTAGGCGCAGTAAATGTAAATGGCCTACGAGCAGGCTTTAGTTCTAAGGGACCTACTGCCGACGGACTCATCAAACCTACATTTATGGCTAATGGCGAGGGCAGAGCCTTGATAGATGCAGGAAGTGGAACTGTTGTATATGCCAACGGAACATCGTTTGCTTGCCCCACATTGGCTGGTGGTATGGCGTGTTTGTTTCAAAAACATTCAACGCATACTCCTTTACAAATAATAGAGGCAGTTAAACTTTCATCAACTTTATCCAGTAGCCCCAATAACCTGTATGGTTGGGGTGTTCCCAATTTTGGTTTAGCTTCTTTTTTACTGAGCGATACCAACAATAAAACTACAACTGAAACCAAAATATATGGTGTTATAACTACCGAAAATGTATTGATGCTTTATTTTATTAAAAACAAAGATGCCAACGCTACACTTACACTTATGGACATAAACGGAAAAATAATTATGCAGCGTAATTTAACCATAAACCCACAATACGACGAGCTTGTATTACCTATATACAACACTCTTACACAAGGCACATACTTAGTGCGCATAAGCGGAAAGAATACTAATACTGTACTTAAAGTTATAAAATAATTCATCAATATATTCACTCCTTGGTGGCTCAGTATATTGTTTTGCCATACAATCCAACTACAAAATGGCTTCGACACCGCTCAGCCAACGATGCGTAATTACTACAAAAATACAGTGCCAAAAAAACACTAACTTTGAAATCATAATTATAAACATTAACTCATAAATACAATACTCATGACAGGATTTTTTAACGTACCCGCACCCATTAACGAAAACATAACTTCGTACGCACCTAACACCAAAGAACGTAAACAACTACAAAATACCATTGCCGAAATGCGAGCAGTAGTAGCTGATATACCAATGTATATAGGGGGCAAGCATATACGTACTAATGATATGGGCAAATGCGTTCCTCCACACGATCATCAACATACATTAGCCAACTACCACAAAGGCTCTAAGCAACACGTAACCGATGCTATAAACGCTGCCCTAGCTGCCAAAGCACAATGGAGCGCATTAGCGTGGGAACACCGTGCGGCTATATTTTTAAAAGCTGCCGAGTTAGTAAGTGGTCCGTACCGCTCACGTATAAATGCTGCCACAATGTTGGGGCAATCAAAAAGTGCGTTTCAGGCAGAGATTGATGCAGCATGTGAATTTGCTGACTTTTTACGCTTTAATGTAAAGTACATGACCGAAATATATGCAGAGCAACCTATATCAAGCGCTGGTGTATGGAACCGCTTAGAGCAAAGACCCTTGGAAGGTTTTGTGTATGCACTTACACCATTTAACTTTACGGCTATTGCAGGTAACTTACCCTCGAGCGCAGCAATGATGGGCAACACCATAGTATGGAAACCATCAAACACACAAATATATTCGGCAAATATTATTATGCAAATATTTGAGGAAGCTGGCGTACCAGCTGGCGTTATAAACCTAGTGTATGTAAGTGGACCCGATGCAGCCGAGATAGTGTTTAACCACGCCGATTTTGCAGGTATACATTTTACAGGTAGTACAGCCGTGTTCCAAGATATTTGGAAAACAATAGGCAACAATATTCACAAGTACAAATCGTATCCACGCATAGTGGGCGAAACTGGCGGTAAAGATTTTATACTCCTACATCCTACGGCCGATGTGGCAGTAAGCGCTACGGCACTTGTACGTGCTTCGTTCGAATATCAAGGGCAAAAATGCTCTGCTTGCTCGCGTGCCTACGTACCTGCAAGTATGTGGCCTGCGCTTAAAGCACGTTTAATCCAAGACATAGCATCAATAAAAATAGGCGGAACTGAAAATTTTGAGAACTTTTTTAATGCCGTTATCGACGAAAAATCATTCGACAAATTAGCTTCGTTTATTGATGCTGCTAAAACCGACAAAGACGCCGAAATAGTGGCTGGTGGCAATTATGATAAGAGCAAAGGATATTTTATTAATCCTACCATTATACAAGCGCACACGCCCACTTATGTAACTATGTGTACCGAATTGTTTGGACCAGTGCTTACGGTATATGTGTATGCCGATGCCGACTTTGAAAAAACATTGGACGTAATAGACGAAACTTCGTACTATGCACTTACAGGCGCAATTATTTCTAACGACCGTTACAGCATAGATTTAGCAAGCAAAAAACTAGCTAACAGTGCAGGTAATTTTTATATAAATGATAAATGTACAGGTGCAGTAGTTGGTCAGCAACCCTTTGGTGGCGGACGTGCCAGCGGTACTAACGACAAAGCAGGAAGCAAGCTTAACCTATTGCGTTGGGTAAGCCCACGTACCATAAAAGAAACATTTACGCCACCTACAGAGTATGGGTATCCGTTTATGCAGGCGAAGTAAGTGTGTAGGTTTATTTAGTTATTTAAAATATGTGGTTGCACATATCACATAGCTAAATAAATTCTCAATATTGAAAATACTCTACAACTTCGGTAATAATTATGTTCCAAGTGACACTATTGTTCTATTTGTTTTAGTAATAGCTTACAAGAAACAGCATAACCAACTATTTAAACTATACTACATTGCTAAATACAAAACGCCTCACAAACTATAGTTTGTGAGGCGTTTTGTATTAAAATTAAGTGTTGCTACTTATTTTTTCTTTGTAGTTGTTTTTGCAGTTTCTTCAGCACTTTCTGTTGTGTGTGTAAGTGGCGAAGTGTGTTTAAGTTGCGCTTCCATCTCTTTCACTTTGTTTTTAAGTGCATGTATTGTAGCATATAATTCGTCCATTTCAGTACGATATATTACTGGAAATGTAGCAAAGTTATTTTCAAACTGCGATTCTAATTCTTTTTTAATTCCTAATGATACGTTTAACAAATCCGATTTAGTGGTAGAAAACTCATCGCTTGCAAATAAATCAGTGTATATTTTTTCGTTGCTGTTTACCCATTGCGTAAAAAATTCTTGAAAATTAACAGGTTCAGTTCCTGTAGTAGTTTTCATTTTTTCGGTCATCATTGTTACTGTTTCTTCTGCTGATTTTTGCGAAGCGGTATATAACAAATATTGCATTTGCGATTGTTTGGTATAGTAGCTCATCATTTTATCTACTATCGTAATCATCATTTCTACTTGTTCTTTTTCTTTACTTGGAGTTATCATATTTAACAGTGGCTCCATAGTTTTTCCAAATACATTAGTTGCATATGTATGTCCCATTGTATTCATTTTGCTAAAATCAGCACCTACTAAATTAGGCCAGTTGTTTAGCATGTTTTGATACTGTGCAGTAAAATCTTTTTGTGTAACTGTATTGTTTGCAAAGTACGATTCTATGTTTTTAATATAAGATTCAAACATAGGTTTAAAATTATTGTTTGATGGAAAAAAACCTTCAAACATTTTCTCGGTTACTTGTTTGTATTGATTCATATCAAACATGTTTTTCATAGCATCAACATCAAAGCTACCAGTTTTCATACCTTGCATAGCATTCATCATTGGTTGCATTAACTCTTGCATTTTCAAGTATACGTTTTGTGTTTGAAACATAGTTGTAAATGCGTCTTTGGTAGTGCTGTTAGGCATCATGTTGTTCATGTTGGTGTACATACCGTTTATGGTTGTCATGTAGTTATTGTACATGTTAGTCCACGTAGAGTTCATACCACCAAAACTATCTTGAATAGTGTGTGCTGGTTTACCAAAATTAATAAATTGGTTGTACATACCTTGGTTGCTATCTACCATGTTTTTCATAGTTTCCATTTGTGTAGCATACCAATTTTTGTAATAATCTTGGTTGTATAATGATGCGTTAGGCATAGTTGCTGTAGGAGCAGTAGTACCCATAATGTTAAACTGACCTTGCAACCAATCGTTGTATATGTCAGCTCCTTTTTCTTTAATATGTCCGCCCATCATTGCTTTCTGAAATTTTTGGGTGCTTTCCATAAAGTTATTCATTGTTTTTGTTTGTACATCAGTAATAGCTTCAGTAGCAAAAGGGTTAGTGTTTTGTGTATTCATTTATAGTTGGTTTTAGTTGGTTTTTATTTTTATGTTTTTGCAAGCAATATAATGCTAGTAGTTTGTTGAGTTATTTTTATTGGTTTATTTCTTCAAAAGTAAATTATTATTACCAATAGTGCAACTATTTATATTTAGTGCTAATTTTAATATGTACAATGTTTTATTAGCTTACCATGCTTGGATAATTTATTGTTTATTAGTTATATTTAACCATAAACAAATGTATTTTTGTATAATAAAAATTACAACGCAAAATTGGCACAAATAACCCGCGACACTATTGATAAAATATACGGAAGCATCAACATAGTTGATGTAGTGGGTGACTACGTAAACCTTAAGCGTAGAGGTGCTAATCACGTGGGTTTGTCGCCGTTTGTAAACGAAAAATCTCCCAGCTTTTACGTAAATCCAGCAAAAAATATTTTTAAAGATTTTAGTTCGGGTGTAGGCGGTGATGCTATTGGTTTTGTGATGGAAATGGAAAAGTGTAATTACCCCGAAGCTCTACGAATATTGGCACGCAAGTACAATATAGAAATAAAAGAAGAAAATGTAAGCAACGAAGAAGCCATTAAACAAAAGCAAGAAAACGACATCAAAGAAACATTATACACCGCTAACGAATTTGCCAAAAATTATTTTAAAACGTCGCTTCACGATAACGCCGAAGGGCAAGCCTTGGGCTTAAGTTATTTTGAAGAACGAAAAATATCAATAGATACTGTACGTAAGTTTGAGTTAGGCTATAATGTTGATGCAAAAACTGATTTTACTGACTTTGCAATGAACAATGGATACACCTTAGACGTATTAGTAAAAGCAGGATTAACCAAAACCAATGAAACTAAAACCTGGAAAGTAGATGCGTTTAATGGGCGTGTAATATTTCCTGTGCATAACCTTACAGGGCGTGTAGTGGGCTTTGGCGCACGTATATTGGGCAATAATAAAGACGTGGCTAAGTACATAAATACCTCAGAAAGTGAGGTTTACATCAAAAGTAAAATATTGTATGGTTTGCACGTTGCTAAAAAAGAAATAAGTAAAACAGGTAATGTATTTTTAACCGAAGGCTACATGGACGTAATATCTATGGTGGAAGCAGGCTTCGATAACACTGTAGCATCAAGCGGTACATCACTTACAGAAGAACAAATACGTCAGCTCAAAAAATTTGCAACAACTATTACTATTTTATACGATGGCGATAAAGCAGGCATAAAAGCTGCCGTTAGAGGCATTAATATGATACTTGCGGAAGGTTTAAATGTAAAATTGGTATTATTTCCCGATAATGACGACCCAGATAGTTACTCCAAGAAAGTAGGTAGGGAGGCATTTCATACTTATTTAGAACATAACACCTTAAACTTTGTACAATACCACAAAAAAATAAATACTGAGGTACTAAAAAATGATCCGCTAAAAAAAACAGAAATAATACACACACTCGTTGAAACCCTTGCTTACGTTAGCGACCAAATAGCGCGCAGTGTATATATAAAATTAATAGCACAAGAATTTGATATTGAAGAAACGGTATTAGTAGCAGAACTAAATAAACTATTACGCAAAAAAATAAATTCAGGGCAAAGTACCTCTGCGCCATCTATAGAGGGCAGTGTAGAAAATGTGCCACTAACTCCCGAAGACCTTATAAACGAAATGGAAGCTCCTGCGACTGCAGCTAGCCATCAGCAGGAATACGACCTTACACGCCTTATAGTAGAGCATGGTACGCAGCTTTTATTCTTTGATGTAACTGCCGAAGATGGTACGTTGCAAAAATTAGAAATAAGCGTATGCGAGCTTATTATGCAACTATTAAGTATGGAGCAAGTGGTGTTTAAAAACAAGTTGTATGCCACATTAATAAAGGAAGTAGCCCAGTATTTTGAAACTGGATTTGTACCCAATGAACATTTTTTTATTCATCATACCAATAATGATATCAAACAATTTGCAATATCCGCAACTACATCGCAGTATGAGCATAGCCCACAGTGGTTGAACAAGTTTAATATTATTGTACTTAAAGAAGAGTCGCACTTACGTACCTCGCTCGAAAAAACAATAAAGCTATACAAGTACAATATGTTAGTTGAAATAGGCAAACAAAACATTCAAACCTTGGGTACCACCACTATTCCTGAGGAACAAACCAATTTACTACTATTACAAAAACAATTAGATACCATACGCATAAGTTTTAGCGAATATTTAAAACCAGTGGTATAAACAATAGTATATAATAAATGGGGGCTTTAATAAAATGCAGTAGTTGTAAAACAAATGTCGCCGTTAAATATAATTTAACGGCGACATTTGTTTTATTGAGAAATTACTTAACTTACTTGCGAGGTGCAGTTTTAGCTGGAGCAATTTTAGGTTGTGTAGATGGTGCAACTGCTGCTGCATCTATTCCTAGTTTTTTCTTTACTGCTGCAAGAACATCATCACTTGGCTCAGAGTATAGCACATTACCTGCTGAGGTATCCATTATGTATTTAAAACCTCCTTCTTTAGCTACGTCTTGTATTGCTTTTTTAGCTTTTTCCATCATTGGAGCTAACAATTCTTGTTCTTTCTTTTGCAACGACTCTTGTGCTGTTTGTTGGAAAGATTTAATGCGTTCTTCCAAGTCCACAATTTCTTTTTGTTTGTCTTGTTTCACTATTTCTGTCATTTCTTTTTCTTTAGCTTGGTAATCTTGTACCTTAGTTTGATACTCTTGGTTTAATGTACCCATTTGAGTTTCTAACTGTTTAGCTTCGTTTTGTATTGTATTTTCTGCTGCTTTTCGTTCTGGCATCAACAATAAAATGTCGTTGCTATTTACGTGACCAATTTTTTGAGCCGTGGCCATTGAGGTTGCTGCTACTACTAATGCTAATGTTACGTTTACTATTTTGTTCATTTTAATTTAGTTAATTATGGTTTAGTTAATTCTGTTCAAATATAATTTTTTATTTTTTATCTGCTATTGTTTTTTTCTTGTAGCCCATTAGTACAAGCACATCATCGCTTTTATCTAATTTTGGGTCGGCAAATATCATATTAAGTTCTGAGCCCTTATCAAATATTATTTTCAATTGTGTTTTTTCGGCCATTTCTTTTATGGCATTATAAATTTTGTCTTGTATTGGTTTTACTAGCTCTTGGCGTTTTTTAAACAAATCGCCTTCAACACCAAAGTGGGCTTTTTGTATATCCTTAGCTTCTTTTTCTTTGGCTATAATATCGTCTTCACGCTTACGTTTCATATCTTCAGATAATAATACTTGCTCTGCTTGATAGGCTTTGTACATTTTATCTATATCAGTATATTTTGCCTCTACTTCTTTTTGCCATTGTAGGCTAAGTGCGTCTAACTGCCCTTGTGCGGTTTTGTATTCGGGAACTTGCCCTAGTATATATTCGCTATCTACGTAGGCAAATTTTTGCGCCATGCTCACTAGTCCTGTAGTGGCTATTAATGCTGCGGTTAAGAATATTTTTTTCATAATAATAAAGTGTTAATTTAAACTATAATTAATTTTTAAATGCGCTTTTCAACTACTATGCCAAAGTACTATAAATCGCCAATGTTGGCCCCTAACGTAAAGTGGAATTGTCCTTTGCCTATCAATCCGTCTAAGCCTTTAAATGCGGCTTTATGGTTGTAATTAAGTGCGTCCAATGGTCCAGCATCTAAGTTCCATCCATAATCCAAACCTATCATACCCAGTGCGGGTATAAGCGCTCTAATACCCATACCAGTACCGCGTTTTACATCAAACGGTGCAAAATCTTTTAACTTAAACCAATTGTTACCAGCATCTAAAAAAGCTAACGCATATACCGATGCTTGTGGACTAAGCACTACAGGATAGCGCAACTCGGCAGTATATTTTACTACTGCAACCCCCGAACCACTAGGGTCGCCGTTTTTATTTAAACCACCATCGTGATAACCACGCATGGCTATAATTTCTGATCCAAATAAGTTAAAACCTCCTGTAAGTCCGCTACCTCCCATACGAAAACGCTCAAACGGCGATTGCCCAATAGCGTCGTTATAATAGCCCAATACACCTAAACCCGCTTTGGTGTTAAGTACAAATTTACCTGCTATTTTAGTAAACCATTGTGCAGTAAATTTCCACTTGTGGTACTCGCTCCATTTGTATTTTTCTTGTGACGTTAATGTTGCGTTTCGTGCCGCACCTCTAAACAATGAGTATGGCGGCGTAACTTGTACCGATGCTTTAAACGTGGATCCTCCAGTAGGGAATATAGCAGCATCAACCGACGAACGAGAGAGTGTAGCACCATAACTAATGTTGTTGGCTATACCGTCAGTAAACTGTGGATTTTGTGCATAATTGGTAAGTGTGTAACGTTGCCACGAAACGTCTTGATATAACTGAAAATAATCATCAGGAATTTTTAGTCGTTTACCAAGCCCTATAGTTGCTCCAAGTGTAGCCATTTGGCTAAATTTATCTCCAGCTACTTTTTTAGTAATACCTGTAGGATTATAAATGTTCCAAAATATAGATGTGCTAAATGAATTTGGTTTTTTGCCTCCCAACCAAGGTTCGGTAAACGATGCACTTAATGTACTGTAATATGCTCCACTGGTAGATCCGTTTATGCTAAATGTTTGCCCATCGCCTGAAGGTATTGGTGTCCAGCTTTTGGCTTTAAACATATTTTTTGCCGAAAAATTACCCAACGATAAACCCAACGTACCTATTAATCTGTTAGCTCCATATCCGCCTGATAGTTGTATTTGGTCGTTTGATTTTTCTTCTACCGTATACTCTATATCCACAGTACCATCTGCCTGGTTGGGTATTGGGTTTACGCCTAGTGTTTGTTCGTTAAAGTAGCGTAATTGCGCTAGCTCACGTTGTGTACGTATAATATCGGCACGGCTAAATAACATACCTGGTTTGGTACGTATTTCGCGCAGTATTACACGGTCGTTGGTTTTGGTGTTGCCAATTATGGTTACATGGTTTACACGTGCCTGACGACCTTCGTTTATGCGCATTTCATAATCAATAGTATCGCCGTATATGTTTACTTCAGTAGGTTGTATTTGAAAAAATAAATAACCATCGTCCATGTACAACGACGACACATCTCGTCCATCTTGGCTCATATTCAAACGACTATTTAATAAATCTTGGTTAAATTTATCGCCTTTTTTAATCCCTACTATTTCGTCTAATATTTTGGTAGGATGCTTGGTATTACCAAACCACGCTATGTTTCCGAAATAGTATTGATTTCCCTCGTTTACACGCAATTTTATATCTAACCTATTGTAACTTACACGATAAACCGTATCATATTCTATTTTAGCATCTCTATAGCCTTTTGCGTTGTATTTTGCGATGAGTTTTTCTTTATCTTTTTCAAAATTTTCTTCATTGTATTTAGCCGAATTAAATACATTCCACCAACGGTAACGCTTGGTTTCTTTGAGTGTGCGACGTATTTTCCCATCGCTCAATAATGCATTACCTTCTATAATAATTTCATTAATTTTTATCTTCTTGTTTTTTCGTACCGCTATTTGTATTATAACTGAGTTACGTTGTATGGTGTCGGGTATTTGTTTAATATCGGCCGTAATATCAAGGTAGCCTTTGTCTTTGTAAAAATCAATGGTTTTATTTTTAATATTCATCATCAAATTTTCGTTTACAATTTTGCCACGAGTCAATTTTATTTTCTCACGTAAGTCATCGGCATCGCCTTTTTTAACCCCTTTAAATGTAAACTTGGCTAGGCGTGGCAGGGTTTCAAAATGAATGTCTAAAAACACATTATTACCTTCTATTTTGGTAGCGGTTACGGTAATATCAGTAAACAATTGTTGTTTCCATAGTATTTCTATGGCTTTTGCAATTTTATCGCCAGGTATGCTATAAATTTCTCCAATAATTAAACCTGATAAATTTTGGATTAATGCTTGGTCAAAATCTTTGGCACCCGAGTAGGTAATAGCGGCTAACTTATATTCTTTAGGTTCGGCAAAGTTTATTGCTATACTATCGCTAGAAGGCTCGCCAATATTAGTTATTTGTGCTTGGAGAGATGTGCTTATTACAAGTAATGATAAACAAAATAGTAATTTAAAAAATGGTTGAAACATTAAATAATGTGTAAGGTTGTAAAATGTAAAATAGTTATTTGATAAGTTGTTCGCTAGTTTGCCCAAAGCGACGTTCGCGGTTTTGATAATCGAGTATTGCATTAATAAATTCGCCTTTGTTAAAATCGGGCCAAAGTACGTTAGTAAAATATAATTCGGAGTAGCTTAATTGCCACAACAGAAAGTTACTTATGCGATGTTCGCCACTAGTGCGTATAAACAAATCGGGGTCGGGAATACCAATTTTACCAGTATTTAGGTACGAATTAATGAGAGCATCATTAATGTTTTTAATTTCTAATTTACCCTCTTTTACATCAGTTGCTATTTGTTGTATGGCAGTAGTAATTTCCCAACGTGCACTGTAGCTTAGTGCCAATACCAAAGTCATGTGGGTATTATTGGCCGTAAGTTCCATTGATTCTTGCAATTGTTTTTGCACTTTGCTAGGCAGGGCGTCCATATCACCAATGGTAAGTAGGCGTATATTGTTTTTGTGCAAGCCTTTCATTTCTTTTTGCAATGAGCTTACCAAAAGCGACATAAGCGAGCCAACTTCGTCTTGCGGACGATTCCAGTTTTCGGTACTAAAGGCATATAAAGTTAAGTATTTTACGCCTAATTCTGCAGCTATTTCTATGGTGTCGCGCACAGCGTTAATAGCGTTGCTATGCCCAAAAATACGGAACTTTCCACGTTGTTTAGCCCAACGTCCGTTACCGTCCATAATTACGGCTATGTGTGCAGGAATGTTTGTTTTATCAATAGCGAATATTGCGCTCATAGTATGTTTAATGACTTTTGTCAAATATAATTAATAAAATGATATTTATAACTTGAAATTTGTTGATAAATAATGCGCATAAATATGTTACTTATGTACTGTAAACTCAATAATTATGTATTTATTTTGTTGTAAGTAAAATGAAAGTAGTTATATAAATTAATATGTACATTTTAAAAATAAAAGGCAAAGCCAAAATACCCGATTATGTACAACTGCGTGCAGATGATTTTACGCTAAAGGCTTACGTACGCTTGGATAGACCCGAAAAAGGATTTGAAAAATGTGGCTTAGCAGACCGTATTCCCGAACTGATGCAATTGCTTAGTGAATTGGATTTTGGGGTAGTACATAAAATAGATTAATTGCAAAAAAAACTAAATAATGGAACGAATTATATATTTAAAAAACGTGTCGGTGTTTCAAAACCAAAACATTGTACTTGCTAACGTAAACCTAAGTGTAAACAAAGGCGAACTTTTGTATTTGATAGGGAAAACAGGGAGCGGAAAGAGTAGTTTGCTAAAAATAATGTATGCCGAACTCCCTTTGCAAAAAGGCGAAGCCGAAATAGTGGGTTATAACTTACAAACTCTTACTGCCAAAGAAGTACCGTACCTACGCCGTAAATTGGGTATAGTATTCCAAGATTTTAAATTGCTTACCGACCGCACTGTTGCTGATAATTTGAGCTTTGTACTTAAAGCTACAGGATGGGAAGATGCGGCTAAAATAAACACACAAGTACTTGCTGTGCTAGAGCGTGTAGGCATTGGTACTAAAGGAAATAAAATGCCTTACGAACTATCGGGCGGGGAGCAACAACGTGTAGCAATAGCACGAGCACTTATAAACAACCCTGAAGTAATACTTGCTGACGAACCTACTGGAAACCTTGACCCTATTACCTCTAACGAAATTATACAACTTTTGTTTGAAATAAGTAAAACGGGTTGCGCTATAGTAATGGCGTCGCACGATGTGGGCAGTATGAGTAGATATGCCACCCGCACCATTAAATGCGAAAACGGAGTTATACAAGAGTTGAATACTACACCAACACCTCCAGTTGCTTAGTATATGCGTACCCATATATAATTATAATGTGCGTGCCTTAATACGTGCGCTACAAGAGCAATGTGTGGAAAGTAAATTAGTGTTTGAACTAAATTTAATAGACGATGCTTCCACTACCAATTGTAGTGAAGATAACGCACAATTAGCTAAAGAATTTACAAACGTTAATTATGCTGTACTCCCAACAAATATAGGGCGTGCAGCCATTCGCAACTTATTAGCTAGCACAAGTAAGTACGCTAACTTATTGTATATGGATTGTGATAGTATGCCGTGCAACAACGTTTATATACACAATTATATACCTTACCTAAACACCATGCAAGTAGTATATGGAGGTAGAGCCTACAGCGATGGTGTTATAAACATAAACTATTTTTTGCATTGGTTATATGGAAGTAAACGAGAGGTTAAAACTACTGAACAGCGTGCGTTACAGCCATATATTAGTTTTTTGAGTAATAATTTTTTAGTCCATAAAAATATAATTACACAACATCCATTTAACGAAACTATAACACAATACGGACATGAAGATACACTGTGGGCAATGCTATTGCAACAAAAAAATGTACCCATACTACACATTGATAATGCTTTGCGTCATATTGGTTTAGACGATACCAAAGCATTTATACACAAAACAAAATTAGCAGTACACAACTTACACTCGCTCAATGCCCAATATCCGAAGGCATTTGCGAGCGTGAAGCTATTACGCTATGCTAAGCATATTACACAACTTAAAATAAAAAGTATAACACTATTTTGTGTGCGAAAAATAGAACATAGCTTACTGAATAATCTTAATTCGGTAACACCATCGTTACTTGCTTTAGATGTATTAAAATTATATTGGTACTTAACTATTGACCAAAAAAATAAGTCAAGTAAACAATAAGTACCTAACTTAGCACTAACAAAAAATACTCCTAAAACTATGATACATTTAATACCCAACTTTGCTACACTTGCCCCAACATCTCGCTTGTGGGTATATGCAAGCGCACGACCATTTACTGCAACAGAAATAACACCAATAAGCGATGTACTTGCTACTTTTGTAAATGGCTGGAAAGCCCACGGCAACGACCTTGATGCTAATTATGCAATACACCGAAATCAATTTATATTAATAGCCGTGGACGAAGCCCAAAGTAATGCAAGTGGTTGCGCTATTGACAAATCGGTACATTTAATGCAACAATTAGAACAACAATTTAACCTACAATTAATGGATAGAAGCCTTGTGTTTTATATTGATGCCAACAACGAAGTGGCTCATTTTAAATTTAACACCGCCGAAACATTATTGGCCAACAATACTATAAACGCCAATACATTAATATTTGATACCGCTATAACCCGCTTAAACGCTAGCTTAGAAGTGGAGTTAAAAAACACATGGTTGAGTAAGTATTTGGGTGCGGAGGTAGTTTAATTTAAAACTACTCCAAGCCCAAACCTCTACCTTTGGTAGCTGGTTTTTCAATACCGTCAGATAGATCTATTTTATCTACACGTATGCCATCTACTTTCGTTTCTATGCCTGCATTGTATTGTATTGTTAAGGCTTCCGAACCATCGGCAAAGTTATAATTCCAGTTGCCCTCTTTGTTACCCATTATGTACTTACCAGTCATACGTTCGGTGCCATTTTCAAAATAATAAATATGTTTATCGTTGGCGTTACCATCAACAAAGGCTCCCTTAAACGCTAACTGACCATTGCTCTTGTACACTCCTTTCCATTCGCCGTCTTTAACGCCTGCTTTGTATGTGCCAGTTTCTTTGTAGTCGCCAGCATCTATAAGCCATTCGCCCGTTTCTTGTCCCTCTTCATATTGCCCTTTGAGTAGTACTGCGCCGTATTGGTCGTACTCTTTTATGTCGCCCTCATTTACGCCTTTGCTATAGGTTTCTTCTCGTTGCAATTGTTTGTTATCAAAATACCATTTCCAAGTACCATCGGGCTTACCTTTTTTGGTGTATTTTCCTTTTTGTTCTATTTCGGTATTGGGGTGATAATATACCCACTCGCCTACTTTCAAACTTTCTTTGTACTCGCCTTTGCTACGCAATACGCCATTGGTATAATATTCTTTCCACACGCCTTGTCGTGCGCCTTTATCGTCAAGAATGCCCTCAGCTACCAAAAAATCATCTTGATATATTTTACTGTTACTCACCGTGCCACTATCGGTATATTCGCGCATTGTGCCTTGTTTTTTGCCGTCTTTGTTTACGGCATACGAACTTTTTACTCTACCATCAGCAAAATATTCGGTTTTTATATCCAGTTTTACTACTTCGGGAGCGTTTATGTCTATTTTTCCATTTACATATTTTTCGGCTTTTACCAGGCTTCCCAGTTTATCGTACTCTTTATAAAAACCATTTAAAGTATCGTTGGTATAAGTAGCCTCCGTAGCTACCACAAAGTTAGTACCCTTATGAAACGTTTTCCACAGCCCTTGTTTGCCCCTCATATCGCTTTTGTTAATGCGCTCTTGCTTAGCAATAAAGCCCATCTTATAAGTTATGATAGATGTTATGTTGCCCATGGTATCCATCTCTAAACCCAGTCCATCTTCCTTACCTTGTAAAAAAGGTATTACGCTTAACACCAAACCATCGGCAGGGCGCATTAGTACTGTTTCTCCGTCTTTAGCATCGTTTTTATAATGTTCTACACTAGTTACTTGCCCTTTGGTGTTGTAGTTTAATTTTTCGCCATTGCGCTTGCCCGCAAGGTAATTGAGGGCAGTGGTTATTTTACCTGTTTCGTCGTAAAATTTCCAAGTACTATCCAATACAAAGTCTTTACGGTTTCCCTCCGATTTTAACTTACCCGTTTTATAATATGTTTTCCAGTAACCATCGGGCTTGCCTTGGCGTAGTTTACCCTCGCTACTTATTACGTTGTTATCATAGTAAAATTTTTTGTAACCGTCCTGCGCCTTGCAAACAGTAAGGTGTAGGAGTAGTGCTGTTATAATTAGGAATAGGGTTTTCATTTTTTTTTGTGGGTATTATTTTTTCTTTCTTACTTTTTTTTCTTTCTCGGTAGTAAATAAATCGGTAGTGTATTTTTCGTATAGTTAAAATAAATATTCTAAACGTTTGGGTTCGTTTTCAAATGGTGTGGCACGGTATGCTTTATCTACCAACCGGCTACATAGTCTAGTTTGCCTATGTTTTTGGCATTATTGGAAACATTTACTAAATCTTGTTTTTGGGCTTTGCTCATAATAGGGGAACCTAAAAACGGTAAATTGCCAAAAACATAATCAAACTTTATATCGTTAGTTATTTTTTTTTCAAACTCTTCTTTATTAATTTTAGTACTGGTTTTAGTGTAAATATTTACAGTACCATAAGGTATTTCGTGTTCTTTAGCTATAAAGAACGCATCTAAAAATGGTTTAGCATCGGCCTCCTCGTTAGCAGTAGTTTCCCATTCTTTGGAAAACGTGAGTGCTCTATCTTTTATTTCGTTCCAGCCTAATGCCATGGTATATTATTAATTATTACATTCCTAAATGTATGTATTATTTACAACACTATCAATCATTAATACGCTCTAATGTTTTTACCCTCCACCCAATTTACATAAGCGGTATTTACTACTTTAATACCGCCTGCTGTAGGATAGTTACCTGTAAAATACCAGTCGCCTGTGTGGTTTGGGCAAGCCTTGTGTAAGTTGCTTACACGTTGGTATATAATATCTACTTGGGCACGTACACTTGTGGGAGTAAGGAGTTGGGCTATTTTATGGCTTATTTGCTCATCGGTAAATGAGACGTATATTTCTTTTACTACGTTGGTTTGTTCCTCTTTTGGTTTAAGTAATTCGGCTTTAGCTTTTGCGTACACACTGTCTATTACTTCTGTTTTATTATTGTCTTTTAATAATTCTATAGCTGCCTGAAAGGCAATAAAATCCCCTATCTTGGCCATATCTATACCATAACAATCGGGGTAACGAATTTGTGGTGCGCTCGATGCTATTATTATTTTCTTGGGTTGTAAGCGGTCTAGTATCTTTAATATGCTTTGTTTTAATGTTGTGCCACGTACTATACTATCGTCTATCACTACTAGGTTATCAATACCCTTGCGTACGGTGCCGTAGGTAATGTCGTACACGTGTGCTACCATATCATCGCGCTCATCATCGGCAGTTATAAAAGTACGCATTTTAGCATCTTTTATAACTATTTTATCTATACGAAAACGTGGCGAAAGTATTTCGTTAATACGCTCGTTGGTTAAGGTTTCTCGTTCTTGCAATAATGTTTCGCGCTGTAATTTACGCTGATAGTCTTCTACCCCTTTTACCATACCATAATAGGCTACTTCGGCGGTGTTGGGTATAAATGAAAATACTGAGTTATCAATGTCGCTATCAATAGATTTCAAAATATCATCCACCATCAATCGTCCAAGTTCTTTGCGCTCTTCGTAAATATCGGCATCACTACCACGGCTAAAATAAATACGTTCAAACGAACAACTACTAACGTCCTTAGGGCTACGGACATGCTCGTGTGTTACCGTTCCATTTTTCTTTACAATAAGAGCGTGTCCTGGTGCTATTTCTTTAATGGTTTCCAATGGTACGTTAAACGCCGTCATTATAACTGGGCGCTCGCTTGCTACTACCACTACCTCATCGTCCTGATAATAAAATGCTGGGCGAATGCCCCAAGGGTCGCGGGTTACAAAGGCATCGCCATGTCCTATCATACCTGCCATGGTATAACCTCCGTCCCACTTGTGTGCTGCTTCAGATAGTATTTTTTTTATATCCAAATTTTCTTCAATGTGTTTGGTAATCTCTTCGTGCGAGGTAAATTGGTCTTTTACTTTTATAAATTGACGAGTAGCTTCTCCGTCCAAAAAATGCCCTATACGTTCCATTATAGTTACGGTATCGGCCATTTCTTTGGGGTGTTGCCCAAGGGCTACTAATTGGCTAAAGAGCTCATCAACGTTAGTTAAATTAAAATTTCCTGCTACCACCAAGTTACGCGAACGCCAGTTGCTTTGGCGCAAAAATGGATGACAATTTTCTATTGAATTTTTGCCAAACGTACCATAGCGCAA
>JACMRI010000092.1 GCA_014376525.1 Bacteroidia bacterium
AAATATCTCCAGGATTACAATAAGAACCATTATTATCAACATCGTAATATTCCCATATACTTAAACCACTTTCTACACCCCCATACTCATTCATATTGTATAATGTCCACGAATTTAAGTTAGGTCGGCTTGACGTCGAATAACTCCCTTTAAGTTCAACAAGCCCTTGAATTCCATTAGTACTTGCAACACTAGAAAACAAACCACCATTTACCGCCAGTATATTTCCTCTTACATCTAATTTAGCCGCTGGCGAAGTTGTACCTATACCTACGTTGCCCAAGTTAGTAATAACCATCTGCTCAACATTATTGGTTCTAAAATTTAAGCGGTCGTTGGTTAATGATCCTATCCAAGCTCCGTGCGTACTAATAATACTTCCTGCAGGACCGTTTACACCAAAACCAAATGTTTGAAAATCACTTGATACTGTACCATACATTTGTGCATTACCATGAAATTGAAATTGCTCGTTACTATCGTACACTGGTTTTATAGTTCCGTCGGCAGTTACATTTAATCTATTAATAGGATTAACAGTACCAATCCCTACGTTGCCTGTAGCTTTAAGTGCTAGTGTATTTACGTAAGGAATTGATGCTCCTGCTACACCTGCTGGTGCTGTTTGTAATATAATATCTCCTGCATTTACATTTCCTATGTTTTGAAAACCAATATAATCTGCATTTATCATTGTTATACGGCTTGCTCCGCCTGCTTTGGCATACTGGTTAAGTGCACTTACATACTGCCAGTTACTTTGTATAAATTGTCCATAACCAGGATTACTTGCTCCTGTAGAGTATATGCTAAAGTCGCCACCATTAGGCGTTGCTCCTATATTTTGCCCCATTGTAAAACCATCGTTGCCAAATGTTTCTAACGAGAGCTTAGCATTTGGAATACTTGTACCAATACCAAATCTTCCTATAGTCGTTAGTCTCATACGTTCCTCATTACCTGTTGCAAATGCCATATTACCAAATAATGAACCGCTTGAGCGTAAGGTCATGGTAATATCCTCTTGTATTCCACTTGGGGTAGAATTAGTAAGTGCAAAACCTGGTAATACATCTAAACTTTGTATAGCATTAGGAGACTGTACCGTGAGTCCATTATTATATAATGATGTGCCAATGCCTACAATGTGTAATTTGGAAAGCGGAGTGCTTATACCTAAACCTACAATACCCAAACTATCAATAATCATTTTCTCAGTATTTTTGGTACGAAAGCGCAATGACTTATTATCAATAGTACCTATAAAATTACTGTTGGGGTTTGTACCTATATTGCCCTTTAATAACCATGCTTGGCTAGCTATACTGTCGGTCATTGTTTGCATAATATTTTGCCCACCTACACTCAGGTAATTAAGGTTAGCAGAGTCGCCTTTTAAAATATTAATATCAGCATAATTTATTGCGCTACTATCTATTTTTACAACGTTCATATTGGTAGTAATTGTGCTATTAAGAATAGCGCTCATAGGTTGCCATATTGGGGCGGTACTAGCACCAGTGCTGGATAGTACTTCGTTGGCATTGCCAGCTAATCCAGCTGGTTTAAGTGCTCCTGTAAATTTTATGTTGCCCGTTACGTCTAGCTTTTCGGCTGGCAACGGTTGGCTTATTCCCACGTTGCGTGTGCCGTTATTTATAGTTATAGCTTCTACATTATTGGCTACTATGTGTAAATCTTGCGCATTAAGAGTACCTAATTTGTTAGTAGCCGTTGTATTGTTTCCCTTTAATAACCAAGCTTGTGCAGCTATGCTGTCGCTTATGGTGGTCATAATATTTTTACCCCCTATTTTTAGGCTATCCATACTTGCCCAACCTCCTTGTAAATTCTTTATTTCTGCATAATTAGTAACACTGCTATCTACCTTTAGTATTTTAATATCCGCACTATTTATTATGGCTACATTGGTAATATTGGTATCTACTGTAAGTGTATTTATGTTAGCGTTATTAATAGTTACATAGTTAAATAATGCAGTATCCCCTTTTAAAATATTAATAATAGTGGTGCTGTTACTACTCAAATAATTTTTTATTGCTTTATTTATTAATGCTGTATCTAAGTTGTTGTTACATAAATTTTTCCATGCCATACCATTATAAAAATGATAGCACGAGCTATCTGTATTATAAATTAATAATGCGCTTTCTACTGCTGTTACTGGTATAGCGAGCATTTGTGCGCCCGTCATACGTGGTGCTATAAAACCCTTATCGGTAGCTTGAAGCTCCAATATTGCTTTGCTGTTAGGAGTAGTAGTACCTATACCTACATTGTTTTGACTATAGGTGTTTAATGACGTTAGCAGTAACACAACAAAAGTTATAAGCTTTATTATTTTTTTATTAATTGTGTTTTGTTTTGTAAAACTGTTCGATGTAATTTTTTTCATGATAAAATAATTCAGTATTTGTATATTCATAAATATATGCTTTGTATTTAATATTATATTTAGTGGTGCGTGTAATTTTTACTGATAGTTGACATGATTTTAAATGTAAATTTTGTAATTATATATTTAGTCAACTACTTTTAATCATGAGTTTTTTTTAAAATAGAAAGGTTCAATTATTTTTCAACAACAGCATAAATATTTAATTGTAATTTATAAGTGTGTAAGAAATAAATTTTTTAGTATGTAGTTATCATTATATGCCAAGTAATGTCTTGCGTAACGCCTACAGTTCCCGCTTGTACCCATTTAAAGCTAGTAGGTGTTCGGTCATAAATAGTGGCTGGAGTTATATTATTATCGCCACAACTTAGTCCTCCAGTTTCGCACACTGGCACAATAGATACTACATAATTAGTATTACTTAAACTAGGAAAATTTACTTGTACTTCGTCTTTCCAACAAACGCCAAAAACACATCCAAACGAGTTTGCGCTAGCAGAAGTAAAGTAGCCCGTAATGGGTGCAGGATTTGGACCGCTACCAAAATCGCCACCATACACCGTACCCACATAGGTTACCCCTGCTTTTTGATGCACATTGCCTGTAGCGTCAATAGTTAGCGTGTTTTCTGCACCTACAATTAATGGCACGTTGCGTACTCTTAGCGTTCCATTAACATCAAGGGTTGAAGTTGGTAGTGCGGTTGCTACGCCTACATTTCCGGCACTTAATACTCTTAGTTTTTCAATACTGTTTGTTCTTATAACTAAGTCTTGTGCATCTGTAGTACCTATAAAATTGGTAGTGGAATTAGTACCTGCATTACCACTAAGTTGCCACGCACTACCTTTTAAAGAAGCCCATTTTAGGCCGTCCCAATAATAATAACCAGGTGTAACTTCGTTGGGGCTTATGCCTGCAAATACGGTATTATATACTAGCAAACTTACCGCAGGTGCTGTTACTGGATTTGGCAAGTTGGTTGATGATAATGCAACTTGCGGAATTAAAATGCCCTTATCAAAGGCCGAAACATCGAGCACTGCCGAAGGATCGGGATTAGTAGTATTTATACCTACATTTTGTGCAAATATTGAGTTGCCAAAAAGCGTAAGGTAAATTGTTAATGAGCATATGTACTTTTTCATATATAGATTACTTTTTTTATTAGTGTTAGCCGTATTCCAAATATACAATTAAATATGAAATTAAAGGCTAAAGTTAATTTTTTAGCGCACTAATATAATTTTGCACCACCTCAAAATCATACACTTCTACACCAAATGCACCATCGTTTTGTGCAGGTATTGTTGAGTTTAATAGTAAAGTTTGTATAATTATGTCGCTAAATTTTAGTTTGTCTAATAAGCTAAATACGGTATTACAATTGGTAGTGTTAATATTGTACAACTCCTGCAACACATTATTTATGGGTATTATGCACGATAGTGGTGCTTTATTAAATGTATTAAAGGCATCGTCTAGTTGCGTTTCTATATCTTCCCACGAGTAACCTAGTTCATCTAAAGCAAGAGCGATGAGGGGTAATTTTAATTTTGTATATTGTTTGCTCCACGCAGCGTACTTGGTACGTTTAAAACCTTGTTTTACAGTGTATTCGTACAACATTCCCTTAAATATTAATCCTAAATGTATGGGGCTTTGTACTACGTTTATTAATACCAAATACCAACCTCGCTCCAATGGCTCGTAGCTAGTGGCCTGTGTGGTTATAGTTAAGTTATACTGTGCCAATTTTTGGGTTGTTTAAGCGATTAATAATAGCATCAACCCTAGTTTCTATTTCGGGTACCGTTTTTAATTCGGGGGCATGGTGTGGTTTTATTCTAGCATCAATAACCATCACATCGCAACCCCAATGTTTGTTTGTAACGGTAGTATTTACGCCATACACATCGTGCGATGGATTACAACGTGTAAAGGTTGCCCACAAAAAATTGTTGGTAGTTGCGGCTACAAAATCAGCATCGTCACACCATACCAATAATGGCGTTTGATTGTGTAAATTTTTACTTAACAAAAGTAAACTGTTTATAATTTCAAATTCGGTCTTAGCTTGCTCATAGGTGCTAAATTTATTGGTACTAAAGGCTATTATGCCTTTCATTATACACTTTACATTTGTAAATACATTTTGATTTTTTGTAAGTTCTTCGTCTATTGTATCAGTCAGTATTCTTATTGGTTTACCTGTAGCTGCAAGTACTATTTTGCTACCGCTGTTAATATCTGTACCGCTATAGTCAAGGGTGTCTATAGTAAAATTGGTGTAAAAATGCAAGTCGCGCTGTAAGTTAATGCGCTCCAGTAAATGCTGTAAAAACGCAGGTTCGTTGTGTATGTCCAACATTGGTGCATCAGCATAATTGGTAATGAATAAAAATTTAGCTAAACTTAATTGATTTTTTCCCAATATTTGATTAGCAATAGTAAGTAGCTCTTGTGGGCGACTTTGTTCCAAATATGGTGTGTAACGCTCGCTACCAATGGCAAATAACAATGGGTGCACACCTGCAGCATCAACCGCATGTATGGCGTGTACTCCAGGTATTTCAAGTGGTATGGCACTACCTGTAAGCTCGTGTATAAGTGCACCAAAGCTCGTGTCTTCCTGCGGCGGACGTCCCACTACGGTAAATGCCCACAAGGCATCGGGCTTATGATATACTTTTTTTACACGCATTACAGGGAAATCGTGCTTGAGGCTATAATAGCCCAAGTGGTCGCCAAACGGACCTTCGGGTTTGTTTTCCATAGGATATACCTCTCCTGTAATTACAAAATCGGCATCGGCACTAATGCAGTGTCCGTCGGCATCATAATAATACCTAAACCTACGATTGTTGAGTGCGCCTGCAAAGGTCATTTCGCTCAAGCCTTCGGGCAAGGGCATTACGGCTGCTAAACTATGCGCTGGTGGGCCTCCTACAAATATGCTTACTTTGAGCGGTTGCCCCTTATTATTACTCTTGGTTTGATGTATACCTATGCCACGATGCAGTTGGTAATGTAAGCCTATTTCGCTATTTAGTTTATACTCATTGCCACTTAGTTGTATGCGATACATGCCTAAGTTAGCATTCATTATTCCTGGGCTATCCACGTCTTCGGTATATACCTGAGGTAGCGTTACAAACGCGCCGCCATCCATTACCCAGTTTTGTATTAGTGGAACTTTATCAATGGTAGTTTCTTTAAAATTAGCCCCACTTACTTTCATTGGCAATGCCGAAAACGCAGTAGTTGCCACACCTACATACTTAAATGGATGCTTGAGTGCGAGTAATGGATTAAATTTTAAACCTACCAGTTTTTGAATATTGGTAAACGTATCTCTAAATATAAATTTGCTACGTTCTAATGTTCCAAACAAATTACTTACTGCCATAAACTGGGACCCTTTTACATTCTCAAACAATATCGCAGGACCTTGTTGTTCGTATGTTCGCAAATGTATTGATGCCATTTCGAGGTAAGGATCTACCTCTTCCTTTATGCGTATTAGGTGGTTGTGGCGTTCTAAATCTAGTACGCATTCGTGTAAAGTTTTGTAGCCCATAATTTGTAAATGTTTTTTACAAAAATACTACTTAAAGCAATAGTTCACATTAAAAAATGCTAATAAATACACTTAGTAATTAGTTATGAACACCTGTAAATAACTTAGCGCAAAATACGCTTGTTTTTTTGGCTGTAAATAGTAGATTTGTTACAAACAAACGAAATAAAAAGACATAAACACAAATCACCATTACATGAAAAAATTATTTACACTTGTTGCTATCGCAATGCTAATTTTATCGCAGGCTTACGCTCAAAAAAGCAAAGAGAAAACTCCTCCCGCAACAAAAGAAAAAACAGTTACTGCTACTAAAGACAAATCAAAAGAAAAAGTAACTAGTACTGACATTGAAAATAAGTATGCTGATGTAAGCGATTCGGTAAATGTAAAGCTATTGCGCGGTATGAATGCCATGCGAAAAAAAGCACTAACCGACGAACTAGAATTAAACGACATATTATATAAAGCAGCCGAACTACAAGCCAAAGACATGGCCGAAAGTGGCGATGTAATAATAGAAGAAGGTGTGGCTGGCAAGCGTGTAAAAAAACTAGGCGGTAACACCAATGTAGAAGAAATAGTAATAGCAATGCCATTAGGCAAAGCCAAAACAAAAGACGAAGCACAAGAAATAGCAAATGCTATAATTGAAAAATGGGCAAAGAGTAAAAAAGAAAAACCAGCAATAATTAACGGTAATTATGTGTATTCGGGCATATCTACAAAGGTAGACAAGGCTGGTAAAAAATTATTGATATCAGTTATTTTTGGTAATTATAGTACGTTTAATACAGGTTCTAAACATCGTAAAGAATTAGCAGTAAAATACACTAAAAAACGTAAAGGTTTAACAGTAAGTAACGATGTAAAAGAGTGTAAAAACTGCGACAAGTTTAAAGACTATAACGAGTTGATGAAAGGAGTGTATGTAGAAGGCGGTAAAATATATTTGAAATACAAAAACTGGAAAGCATTAAAGAAAATGCTAGGCAAACCAGGCGATGCACTAATAGTGGACATTGTACAACGCAACCAGTTTGAGAAAAGCGAAGCTTATAACATCATGGATAACACCATGGTAAATAAGGGAATTAGACTAAAGCCTATGACTGCCGAAAAATTAATGGCAAAAAATAAAAACAAAGATACTAAAGACAAAAAACTTAAAAATGAACTTGATGCTGAGCTAGGCAAATTACCGAAAAAACTAACTGGCGATTACGAAATAAACATACTTGTAATGCAAGGCAAAAAGCTATGCCGTACACTTATGCCAAGCTACTTGGAAGAGGGCGACCAAGACTCTAATACTCCAATAGACATGTTGCTTTCGCCCGATTCTAATGCGTTTGTACCTATGTTTAAACCTGAAACAGAAACTAATAAAGTTTCGTTTTTAATTCCATTTGAAAAAAATAAAGCTGAATATAAAGCTGAGGATTTAAAACCATTTTTAGAAACACTAGACGAGCCCGATTTTATAATTGAAAACTTGAACATAGCTGCCTACTCATCGTTGGAGGGAGATGCTACAAACAACCAAAAACTACAACAAAAACGTGCAGAAAGTATTGTAGCGGCGTTACAAAGTATGCAAAAAGACCGCAACATAAAAGCACAAATAAAAACTGGCGACACGTGGGACGCTTTTAAAATGGAGCAAGAAGAGGGTACTTACAAAGATTTAGCAGCAATGAAAAAACAAGACGCGATTAATAAAATAAATAGTAACCCCACACTACTTGCTGAGCTTGAGCCATTGTTAGCAAAACAACGTTATGCTAAAATAACAATGAACTTAACCTACGATATTAAGGGAGATAAGGAAGCTAAATTTTGTGTGTTGCAATTTAATAAAGCGGTTAAAAAAGACATGAAGCAAGCAATGAAAATTCAATACTATTTAAATAAACAAGTGCGAGATGGTAAATACGACGACTCTTGGTTGGATAAAATGGTAATAGATAAAACCGCAGCAAACTCAGCATTGCTAATGAACAAAGTGGTGTACCGTTATTTTGATAACAATAAAATGGTAGGCGACAACGATGCTAAAGAATTGGCAGAATACGAAAAACTAGACCCAGCCAACAAATACATTACCTACAACAAAGCGTTTGCCGATATAAAAACAATGGAAAAATTGCCTAAAGCAGGCGATATAAGCGCTATACAAAGCAAAATAGATGGATTGTATAACGGACGTATTCCCAAAAAATATGTTGATGGTGTTAATACAGACTTGCAATTTAAAGTAATAGAAGCCTACGATACCCTAGAGAATGGCGAGGCTATGGTAGAAACATCAATAAATAAAATTAAACAGTTTTATAATTTTAAAGAAGGCTCTTGGCAAAATGCTTTAAAACTAGCGTATGTATTTAAACGCTTTAAAGACTACCGTTTTGCAGCACAAATATTAGAGCCATACACCACAGGAGCCAAAGTTAATGAACAATTATTGTTTACGTACCTAAGTTATAGCGCACAATTAAGTGATAAAATAAAATCTAAAGCATTCGTAAATGGAATGAACAGTGCATTAACTTTAAATAAAAAACGCTACTGCGAATTGTTTGGAGTACCTAAATTAACATTCCAAATATTAGAAAACCCAAGCGTAAAAGAGCAATACTTAAAATCGTGTAAGTAATAAATTTAGTTAAAACACAACCCACAAAATTTATTAAAAAAGACGTGTAAATAATTGCCAATATTGTATATATTTGCACTACTTACAAAGTTTATAATCAACTAAAAAAATTTAAACACATGTTATCAACAGACAAAAAGAAAGAATTATTTGCAACCTTTGGTGGTTCTGAAAAAAACACTGGTTCGGCAGAATCGCAAGTAGCATTATTTACTACACGCATTACCGAAATGACAAAACATTTACAAAAAAACAAAAAAGACGTAAACACCGAAAAATCGTTGGTACGTTTAGTAGGTAAACGTAGAAGTATGTTGGACTACCTAAAAGATAATGATATAGAGCGTTACAGAGCTATTATCAAAAAATTAGAATTACGTAAATAATAGTTACACAAAGGCAATCCCAACTAAAAAGGATTGCCTTTGTTGGTTTTATACAATTAAAAAACAATACCCAATTGCAAGCCTAAAGAGGAAACTTGCTATTTAAACTAAAAACAAAAAAACAAAGATGTCACAAAAAGGAATTTCAACATCGTTTACGATGAGTAACGGGCAAACAGTAACCATTGAAACTGGTAAACTAGCCAAACAAGCTGATGGATCAGTAGTAGTAAAAGTAGGCGACATGATGTTGCTTGCCACAGTATGTAGCAACAAAGAAGCTAAGGAGGGTGTAGATTTTATGCCACTTACAGTTGATTTTCAAGAAAAATTTGCTGCCGATGGTCGCTTTCCAGGAGGTTTTTTACGCCGTGAAGGTCGTTTGAGCGATTATGAAATACTGGTATCTCGCCTTGTAGATCGTGCTTTACGCCCATTGTTCCCAAGCGACTATCACGCTGATACGCAGGTATTGGTATCACTTATATCATCAGACGCTACAATATTGCCAGATGCTTATGCAGCATTAGCGGCATCAGCAGCTATCGCAATGTCGGACGTGCCTTTTTTAGGTGCAATATCGGAAGCACGTGTAGCCAAAATTGATGGCAAATTATGTATTAACCCATTACGTGCCGATTTGGAACGTGCTACTATGGAATTAATCGTTTCGGCATCAGCCAAAGACATTAACATGGTGGAGGGCGAAGCTAAAGAATGCTCAGAAGACGAAATGATTGAAGCTATTAAATTTGCACACGAAGAAATTCGCAAGCAAATAGCAGCACAAGAAGAATTAGCTAAATTATTTGGTGCTAAACCAAAACGCACTTATATACACGAAGCCAGCGATTTAGAATTAAAAGCAACAATTGAAAAATATGCCTACCAACGTGCTTATGATATAGCAGCAATGGCAAATCCTAACAAAAACGAACGTAGCAAATTGTTCGGACAAATAACTTCTGATTTTAAAGCTACATTAAACGAAGATGTTGCTAAAGAAAAATCATTTTTAATAAAACAATACGTACACGATGTAGAGAAAAAAGCAGTACGCGATTGCGTGTTAGCAACTCGCATACGCCTTGATGGCCGTGCGTTAGACCAAGTGCGCCCAATATGGAGCGAAGTTGGTTATTTGCCTACACCACATGGTTCGGCAATATTTACACGTGGCGAAACACAATCGTTAACAACAGTAACATTAGGTAGCAACAAAAGCGAGCAAATGATTGATGGTGTTACGTTTGAAGGCACTAACAATTTCTTATTACATTATAATTTCCCTCCATTCTCTACAGGAGAAGCTCGCCCAATGCGTGGTACTGGCCGTAGAGAGGTTGGTCATGGAAACCTTGCTATGCGTGGGTTACGTGTAATGTTGCCTGCTCAAAAAGACTGCCCTTACACTATTCGTATCGTATCGGATATATTGGAGAGTAATGGTTCATCGTCAATGGCTACTGTGTGTGCAGGAACCTTGGCTTTAATGGATGCAGGTGTTAAACTAAAGAAACCAGTAGCAGGTATTGCTATGGGTTTAATAACAGAAGATGGTAAATACGCAGTATTGTCGGATATTTTGGGTGATGAAGATCATTTGGGAGATATGGACTTTAAAGTTACAGGTACAGTAGATGGTATTACGGCTTGCCAAATGGACATTAAAGTTGATGGATTGAGCTACGAAGTATTAGCACAAGCATTGGCACAAGCTAAAAACGGACGTGTACACATACTTGGCGAAATGGCTAAAACCATGAGTGCACCACGTGAAGACTACAAACAACACGTACCTCGTATTGAGCAAATAATAATAGGTAAAGAATTTATTGGCGCAATAATAGGTCCTGGAGGTAAAGTTATACAAGAAATGCAGCGTGAAACCAACACCACTATAAGTATAGAGGAAGTAGGTGAAACTGGTGTAGTACAAATATTTAGTGCTAATAAAGATGGTTTACATGCTGCTATTACCAAAATAAAAAACATGACTGCAGTACCCGAAATAGGTGCGGAGTATGAAGGTAAAGTAAAAAGCATAGTAGAGTTTGGCGCATTTATAGAAATAATGCCAGGCAAAGACGCTTTATTACACATAAGTGAAGTAGGACACAGCCGTTTAGAAAAAATGGACGGAGTATTTAAAGAAGGAGAAATAGTACGCGTAAAACTAATAGGCGTAGATCCTAAAACCAAAAAACTAAAAATATCGCGTAAGGCATTGTTACCAAAGCCTGAAGCAGCAGTATAGTTTTTATTTAGCGATTATTACAATCCAAAAAAGCTGTTTGCAACAAAAATTTGTTGGAAACGGCTTTTTTGGATTGTATGATTGCTTTAATTTAACAGTACATTTAATACATTTACTTTTTTATTACTGGCTGGAGTAGTGTACATATTATAAGTTAATAGAAAAAAAACTGACTAAAATAATGTGTCTTAATATTATTAGTTTTTACAAATCAATAGAATTATTATGTTTGCCGCCAATTGGATAATTAACAATAGCTGTATCTAACAAATTATTATTAAATGAACATTCGTCAACAACTTATAACTGCCGAAACTCTTGCTGAAAAACTATTCGTTGAAGCACAATTACGCAATTATTTTACAGCGCATCAAACCGAAAAAGACCTC
>JACMRI010000093.1 GCA_014376525.1 Bacteroidia bacterium
CTATTATCTAACTACTAATATCTCTACCCAAATTGCGCACCCTAGAAATAAACGGAACAATAGTAAAACCAGGCAAGGCACAGTGGCTTAACGTAAACACCTATAGCCTTACTGTAGGTGCCGAAGTAGCCATGCCTGCTTATGTTATTAATGCTAAAGCAGATGGCCCAGTAGTGCTATTTACAGCAGGTATGCATGGCGATGAAATTAATGGTATAGAAACGCTCCGCCAATTATTACAAAAAAAAGTAGCCCAACATTTACAACGTGGTGCAGTTATAATTATACCTGTGGTAAACACTATTTCTTTTATGTATAAAAGCCGTGCATTGCCCGATGGCAAAGATTTAAATAGATGTTTCCCTGGTGCTAAAAACGGTTCGTTGGGTGCACGCATTGCCTACGACATGATGCAAAAAATATTACCTTTGATAGATGTAGGAGTTGATTTCCACACAGGAGGAGCGCAAATAAATAACTACCCACACCTACGTTGTAAGTTTGACGAACACGCCAGCGTGGACTTAGCCAAACAGTTTGGAGCACCATTCTTGGTAAATAGCGAGTACCGCGAAAAATCGTTTCGTAAAGAAGCAGCCCGCTTAGGCAAAACCATATTGGTATATGAAGCAGGCGAAAGTTTGCGCTTAAATAAACTCGCAATAAAAACAGGTTTGGAAGGCTGCGAACGCCTACTTAAAAACTTAGATATGCTTCCACATGATGCCATAGAACCATACGAAACCGCCGTATTGCAAACCACCACTTGGTTACGAGCAAAAAATGCAGGTTTGTTTCGTACCTACAAAAAACATGGCGACTATGTAACTATTAATGAAAAAATAGCAGCTGTAACAGATACTTATGGTAAAGAATATTTTGCAGTACTATCTACCGTTAATGGATACATTATAGGTGTAAACAATAGTCCTGTGGTAAACGTGGGCGATGCGCTATTGCACGTGGGTTGCGTTTAAAAAACGATTGTGTATTTGCATTAAATAATTCGTTAAAAACTAATTTTATGATACACTTTGGCGACAGAATATTAGAGGTTTGCAAGCAAAATAGTATTTTTCAAAGTGAACTTGCAGAAAAAGTTAAAATTTCAAAAAGTATGGTTAATCGCTATATAAATAAGGACGTTCAGCCACTTGCCGATGTGCATAATAAGATTGCAAAGTACTTAATACGACTGTTGATTTCTTAATTAACGGTAATAGAGATGATAGCGCCAAAGCATCTATAAAGCATATTGAGTTGCTTAAGACCATTAAAGAAATTGATGCAATGCCCGACAAAGAGCAAAATATGTTACTCCATTTTATACATGCCTATTTAACCCTTGGAACACTTACAGCAACAGGGGTGGCTTTTAACTTTTATAATCAATACTAAAGCTTAGTTGCCACTCCTCTCATTATAACCTTACAATAAAATTAACCCTATAATAAACTAAGCTTAGCAAACCGTATAGTCCACCGACCCTTAATTACCTAAGACTACGCCGTGTTAGGGAAGAATTCTTTCCTTTTTTAATAACATAATTAACCATCCCTTTATATTTTATTTCAATATTTGAATTAGTGTAATCACTACTTACAAATATATTAGCACAAGTTTTTGAGACGCTTACATCTTTTTTAGTATAGCGCTCTGTATTTAAAACATCACTACGACCATAAACAATAACATTAGTACAGAAACTTGAATCTAAATCACTTATTGATATTTGTACATTTTCACTAGAAATTTTTGCGTAAATATTATCAATTAAATATGTGCTTTTTTTTGTTATTATAAGTAAATTTTGTTTTGTGCAATTTAGTTTATCAATATAAAATACATTTTGCTTATCAATGATATATAACGGGATTTGTAGATTGTTTTTACTATTCAAAAGATAAAGATTTAACACACTGTCATTTTTATTATCTAAAAACCTAACTTTAATTATAAAAGACTTTAGTTCCAGTTTCGTTTGAGCATAAACACTAGATACAGTCAGATAACAGAAAAGTAAGAATAATGTTTTTTTGTGAATTACCATGATGTGTTGCCCCTGTTCCTGCAAGTGTTACATAGCTTATTATTAAATTGGTTGGCTCTTGCAAGTGTTAAGTTGGTTACTGAGCGGAGCCGAAGTATCAGCGTAACTTGTGAGTTTATATAGCAGAAGTTTGCAATTTCGTTAGACTGTATTATCATTGCTCTTTTTATTTTACAACGAAGTTATAACTCTTTCGCATTGTTAGACTATTTAAAAATTAGCATTGTGTATTTTTTTAAAACAGTATCGCTTTTTGTGTTGTATTTACGAAGTTGCCACTTCTCACATTATAACCTTATTATAAAATAACACTATAATGAACTTCTGCTATATAAAAGTTCCAAGTGACGCCATTACTCCGTTTACTCTACGTAATGGATTAACACTTGAAACAGCACCACCAACTATTTAACCATGGGAACACTTGGAACAGCGGGGAACTACCCTTTTGCCATAAACCTACTCCACATACATAAACTTACTTTTTTAAACTTACTCTATGTATGTAGAGTTTTTTAAACGATCCTAAAGCTTAGTTGCCACTCTTCTCATTATTACTTTTCGTGAGAGGGAATAGTTACTGTAATATAATTACGAGGTGGGCATTTTACTAATTGATTACTATATTTTAAATTTTCACTCAAACATTTGAAGGAGTACATTGTATCAGGAAAAAACACATTTGTATTGCTTCTATTTCTAGAAAAAGGATTTGAAAAATAAACTAGTTGTTTTTTATGATATTTATCGTTTATAAATTTTACAAAAGAGTTTTTCCAAAAGGGAACAATAATATATTTAACACTTTGGAAATACAAAACAGAGTCTTTAACGCCAGATAAATTATACAAATAACTGTTTTTACTCTCCCTAACTGTTGCCTTTTCATCAACTACTTTAATGGGTATTACAGCCCATTTACAACCTTGATATTCCCTAAATGAATACGATATTCTATAATTCAATTTCAATGAGTCAAAAAACATGGGAGTGTCATTTATATATGCTAAAAACAACGTGTTCCCATGTATAGCCGAATTCCATTCCAAATTACTTGTTGGAGTAACCTTAGCGCATCCCAAGCAAAATGATAAAAATATAATTATTAGCTTTTTCATCAGTTATCTGTAGGCTTTCTAAAAATCGCTGTGGTTTGCCTTAAAACATCATAAGCTTCTTTTATACCCCCCTCTGCTAATTCACTAACAGCACCTTTAGAATTCACAAAATATATTTTCTCCCCCTCTTTATCAATTGCCCAAATAGTGGTATTTCCAGCAAAAGTATAAGCACTTTCAAAAGAGAAGCCTGAGCGGGCAGGGTCTGTTCTTAAAAACCTACCTAATCGAGAGTCGTACATGCGCGCACCAAAGTCGTATGTATTAGATTCTCCTATATTGTCTATCTCACTTGTTTTTTCTTGTCCGTTAAACCCGTACCTACTGCCACTTGCACTACTAAGTGGTAGAACTGTTGCCCACCTCATTATTGTTTCTTTGCTTTTTGCATTGGGTTACCACCTGCGCTTTGTCCACGCCCTACTGTTTTACGCTTGTATAGTTCAAAACGTGAGGGTTCGGCTTTTATATTCCAAGTGTTATTGGTTTCGTTTATATCGGCAGTTTCTTTGTAAGGATCAAGCTGTATGCTGGCTACGGTTTTGTTTTTGGCAAATGTTTTTACTACGTTCAATTCATTTTTACGCCACACATAGGCGTGTATACGTTCTATCTCGGTAGTGCCATCTGTATAGTTCCATTGCAGTATCAAGGGGGTTATGCCTCCTCCTTTGTTGGTAAAATACAGTTCGTAGTTATACTTTCCTTTAAGGTCGGCAAAGGCACTATCGGTAAGGGGTTCCAAGTTTTCGTTTTTATCTACAGGCTTTTTTTCTACTTCGGTTTTTATTTCGGGCACATAGCTGTAATAAAAATCGTGTAGGCTGGTATCAGCATCTACCAAGTATTTCATATTTATTTCTCGGTTATGAATTTTGGCTATGTTTTCAAACTCCTTAGCTTTTGGCTTAATGCTAAGCGTGTCCATTTTTACAGGCACTAGTGTAGCGTTGGTAAATGTGTATGTTTTTACTGAATCTAAGCTTACGTCAATAGGTGCAGTATCATAAAACCACGTGCGCCAAAACCAGTCCAAATCTACGGCAGATGCGTCTTCCATGGTTCTAAAAAAATCGGCGGGCTCAGGGTGTTTGTATGCCCAGCGTGTACAATATTGTTTAAATGCAAAGTCAAATAATGTGCGTCCCATAACGGTTTCGCGCAATATGTTAAGCGCCGTAGCTGGCTTGCTGTAGGCATTGGGGCCAAAGTGAATTATGTTTTCGCTATTTACCATTATGGGTTCTAGTTGTTCTTTGGGTAATTTCATATAATCTACTATTTTGTGTGCAGGCCCACGGTTAGAGGGGAAGTTGGCGTCCCACTCTTGCTCAGTTAAAAATTGGGTAAAGGTGTTTAAGCCCTCATCTAACCACGACCATTGGCGTTCATCACTATTTATAATCATAGGAAAAAAATTATGTCCTACTTCGTGTATAACTACGCCAAGCATACCGTTTTTAGTAGCTTCGGAGTAGGTGCCATCTTTTTCGGTACGCCCAAAGTTAAAGCATATCATAGGGTATTCCATACCGCTTGCGGCCTCTATGCTTTGCGCTACTGGGTAAGTATAAGGTATAGTGTATTTGCTGTACGTTTTTATGGTATGTGCTACAGCTTTGGTACTATAGCGGCGGTATATACCGTGGGCTTCTTTACCATAAAAACTCATGCACATGGTTTTGTGTCCTTCTATTTTTACGGGCATAGCGTCCCACATAAATTTGCGCGAACTTCCCCAAGCAAAATCACGCACGCTATCGGCTTTAAACACCCATGTTTTGGTGGTTGATGCTATTGTTTTTTCGGCAGCCTTACACTCGGCTAGCGTTACTATTTCGGTTATGTCGTTGTAGTTAGTGGTGGCTTTGGTGTAGCGTTGTAGCTGTGTAGGGCTAAGTACTTGCGCATAGTTAGTGCACTCGCCTGTGGAGCATACGATGTGGTTGGCGGGTACCGTCATTTTTACATTAAAGTTACCAAATGCTAGTGCAAATTCGCCGCGTCCTGTAAACTGTTTGTTTTGCCATCCTTGAAAATCACTGTACACACACATACGTGGGTACCACTGCGATACTGTAAATATATAATTATCTTCCTCAGCAAAATATTCGTAACCGCCACGTCCGCCTGTTACCATACGGTTGCTCATTTTATATTTCCATTTTACCACAAATTTTGTTTGTGTTTTGGCAGCTAATGGCTTTGGCAAATCTATACGCAACATAGTATTGTTTATGGTATAAGGTATTGCCACGCCCAGTTCGGTAGTAATGGAGAGTATTTGGTCGCCTAGTCCTTTGTTGTTTTCGGCAACGTTAAGGGCACGCATACTTGCATCGTCGTAAGGTGCGATAAATTTATTGTTATCAAAAAACAAATTTTCGGCTGTTGGCGCGTGTTCGTTTTCGTCTAACTGTAGCCACAGGTAGGTAAGCTTATCAGGCGAATTGTTATAATACGTTACCGTTTCTTTACCTGTAATGGTTTGCGTTTTTTCGTTTAGTGTAGCTTCTATGTTATAGTCGGCACGTTGTTGCCAATATTTGTTACCAGGTGCTCCACTAGCGGTGCGGTACTCGTTGGGTGTAGGTAATATAGTACCCAATTGTTCAAACTTATTGCCATGGTTTGATGTAGGATTATTGTACGTGTTTTGCGCCATGCAAATACTTGTACTTATAGCTATGGCAGTGGTAAGTGGTGCTAAACGTGCTATCATTTATTGTAGTTAAAAAATAAGGTGAGTTAATGTTTATAAAGTAAATATATAGGTAATTTTTAGAATGCTTAATTTTAAATTATTAAACAATAGTTTTGTACTATGATTAATATAAAAAATACTTTAATAATACTGTTGTGTGCAGTAGTGGCGTGTAGTGCATTTACAGGTTTAAAACACCCTGTGTATGTAAGCGTAATAGACCTAACATATTCGGCTAAAGAAAAAACAATACAAATAACAGCACGTATGTTTGCCAACGATTTGGAAAGTGCCTTACGCAAGCAAACCCACTACCCTGTAGATGTACTAAACCCCAAAAGCCAAGCGGTGTTAGACACGTTATTGTTTAATTACATAAAAAAACATTTCGTAGTTACTGTTAATGCAAACCCTACAACACTAGTATATGTAGGTAGTGAGGAGGGCGAGAAAGGAACTATGTGGGTATATATAGAATTGCAAAAAATACCCGAACCCAAAACTATAAAAGTAAAAAGTACATTATTGTATGATTTTCAATCGCAACAAATAAATATTATACACACCAATGTAAACGGCAATTACATGAGCAAAAAGTTAATAAATCCTAAAAGCGAATCGGTGTTTACGTATTAAACCTATTTTCTGCAAAGGAGAAAAACTTAGTATTAGTAGTACTTACAGTTCACATTACACTGTTAATTATTTGAATACTAATAGCCTGTAAATAGTAGCAACATTAATAAGTTTGTAAATAAATATATTTACTTACTCAATCTTATTCAACTTTATTGTATTGAAAAATTTATTATCTACTATTCGTAAAATAATTATACGCTCCTTAATTTTATTTTTTGTTGTAACCATTGGTATTACAGTGCTGTACCGCTTTGTACCTGTACCCATAACACCCCTTATGGTGCAACGTTATATAGAGCAAGACAACGCACAACTCAAAAAAAACTGGGTGCCACTTACTGCCATGAGCCCCGATATGCCGCTGGCAGTAATAGCGAGCGAGGATCAACTATTTATGCAACACTATGGCTTTGATGTAAAAGCAATAAAAAAAGCCTTGGACTACAACAAAAAAAAGAATGGGAAAAAAATAAAGGGAGCATCAACCATTAGCCAACAAACTGCCAAAAATGTATTTTTGTGGCAAGGACGTACTTGGTTACGTAAAGGCTTAGAAGTCTATTTTACTGCACTTATAGAGCTATTGTGGAGTAAAGATAGAATAATAGAAGTGTACCTAAACGTAATAGAAATGGGCCGTGGTGTATACGGTGCCGATGCTGCTGCAGAATATTATTTTAATAAAAATGCTAAACAACTTAACGCAACTGAATGTGCTAGTATTGCCGCAATATTACCCAATCCTATAAAATGGAGCGCACGCAACCGCACAGCATATATAGATAAGCGTAAAAACTGGACACTTAGGCAAATGCGCTACTTGCGAGAGGGCATTACTAATCAATTATTTGTTGAAGATGAACCTGAGGAAGATATAGAAACGGAAATAAAATCATCAACAAAATAATTAACTAAAATGTTAAGTACAGTACTATTTGGCAATGCTAATTTATAATAAATACCTCAATTGATACAACTAATCAATACCTTTAAACTACTTCGTTTTCCGTTTTCTTTTTTTTTAATGCCTTTGTTTATATTGGCATTAAGTCAAGCAAAAAATATTAATTATGCACATACAATAGCAACATTTATAATTATACATTTACTTGTATACCCTGCAAGCAATGGCTACAATAGCTATGTAGATAAAGACGAAACACCCATCGGCGGCTTGGAAAATCCGCCACAGGTTACCCGCCAATTATTTTATGTAACACTTGCTATGGACGCATTAGCCCTGCTATTAAGTTACTTACTTGTAAGTACTTGCTTTGCACTATGTATATTAGCTTACATGCTTGCATCGAGAGCGTATAGCGCAAAACAAATTAGGTTAAAAAAATACGCATTCGTTGGAATGCTTACTGTAGTGGTGTTTCAAGGTGGCTTTACTTTTTATATGTGTACTGTAGGTATTAGTAATGCCTCGTTTGAATTTTCGTTTGCAAATATTATATTGTTATGTGGGTGTTCGTTTCAAATAGCAGGCGCATACCCACTTACACAAATATACCAACACGAAGCCGATTTAAAAGATGGTGTAACCACGCTTAGTTACAGCTTAGGATATATGGGTACGTTTGTATTTACAGCATGTATGTTTGGTTTGTGTAATTTGTTTTACTATTTATATTTTGATAATATACATAGTTTAAATCAGTTTTATATAGTACAATTATTTTTTACACCTATAGTAGTATTCTTTATACGCTGGTGTTTTGAAGTATTTGAAGCTACAACTAACGCTAATTTTAAAAACACAATGCGTATGAATTTAATAGGAGCGGTGTGTATGAATTTATGTTTTGTAACTTTGTATTTATTAAACAAGTAACAAATATTAAATGAGTTATATAGCCGCTATTACTATCGCAGTACCCAAGTATAAACATGCGCAAGCAGATAATGCTTTGTTTTACAGCAACACAACTACCGACGAAAACATCAAACGCAAAATAAAAATAGTAAGTAATAAATCGGGCATTGATACACGTTATTCCGTACTGCCCGATTATAGTAAGACTAACGTTAATGATTTTTTATTTTACCCAAAAAATACAGCATTAACCCCTGCACCCACACTTACACAACGTATGGCGGTGTATAAAACGGAGGCGTTGCAATTAGCTTTAACAGCGGTACACAAAATTGAAAATTTTAATAATTACAAGCACAATATTACTCACATTATAACTGTAACCTGTACTGGTTTATTTGCCCCAGGTTTGGATATTGAGTTGATACAAGCCCTAAATTTAAAACCAACAACACAGCGCAGTAGTATAAATTTTATGGGCTGCAATGCGGCTATACTTGCCTTAAATAATGCTAATTCAATATGTAACAGTACCCCCAATGCCAATGTATTGGTAGTGTGTGTAGAGTTGTGTACTTTACATTTTCAAACTGAATATACTGATGATTATATTGTGTCCAATACCTTGTTTAGCGATGGTTGCGCAGCTACTCTCGTATGTACTCAACCTCCTGCATTACCCTATATACAAGGCTTACAGTTGGAAGAGTTTAATTCATTAATTATATCGGCAGGCAAAAATGAAATGGCGTGGCAACTCTCCGAACGTGGATTTATAATGAACTTAACCTCGTATGTATCAGCATTGATAAACGGAGAGATGCAAACGTTAATGAATACATTAAACATAAACCCAACAAGCATTGCTTACTGGGCAATACACCCTGGTGGAAAAAAAATAATTGATGATTTTGTAACAGTTTTAGGACTTACACCCACACATTTGCAAGCGTCGTATAATGTGTTGCGGGAGTACGGCAATATGTCATCACCCACGGTATTGTTTGTTTTAAAACACATTATTGAAAACAATACTATAGCTAAAAATGAAATTATTTTTACAGCAGCTTTTGGTCCTGGATTAAGTATTGAAACTTTACAGCTACGCTATGTTTAATAAACGCAGTACCACCACAGAATTGCTTGATGCAGATGATATTTGTGTACAGGATTTGTATCAAAACTTAAAAGAATTAAATACAATAAATACATTACTGGGCGGTTACACCATTACTTGTAATGCACTTAAAAAAGTATTGAATAAAAACCAAACCTACACCTTAGTAGATATAGGTTGCGGTGGCGGCGACACGCTTAAATACATAGCTAAGTGGTCGGCTAAAAACAGGTATAACATAAATTTATATGGCATAGATTTAAAACAAACCTGTATAGACTATGCTACTACCAACGCCTCAAACCCTACTATACATTTCGTGTGCGATGATTATAAAAACATACACCTACATGTAACAAATGTAAATATTATACATGCATGTTTGTTTTGTCACCATTTAAGTATAAAACATATAATAGAATTGATACACTATGCACAAGCCCATAAAGCACTATTAATAATAAACGATTTACAACGACATCCTTTAGCGTACTACTCTATAGGGCTTTTAACACGTTTTTTTTCCAAATCATACTTGGTTAAAAATGATGCACCACTATCTGTGCTCCGTGGATTTACTACTACTGAATGGAAACAGATAATAGCACAAACTAATGTTATAAAATATAGCATACAGTGGAAATGGGCGTTTAGACACGCCATAATAATTTACCCCAATGATTAATGATAAGTTATACGATTGTTCTGTACTTGGCGGAGGACTAGCGGGTTTGTGCCTTGCTATACAATTAGCGCAGCAAGGGCATAGTGTGGTGTTGATAGAAAAAAACACTTATCCGTTTCATAAAGTGTGTGGCGAATATGTATCCATGGAGAGTTGGAATTTTTTAATACACTTGGGTTTGCCCTTACATACATTTAATTTGCCACATATTACTAACGTACAGGTAACTGCGCAAAATGGCTATACTGCCTCCACAGAATTAGATATGGGTGCATTTGGCATAAGTAGATATACCTTGGATTATGAATTGAGTAAACTTGCCAAACAAGCAGGCGTACAAGTAATAGAAAATTGCAAAGTAACAGATGTAAAATTAACTAACGAAATTTACTATATAACTACTACACAAGGTAATTACATAGCTAAACTATCGTGCGGAAGTTATGGTAAAATTACCCCTGCGTTTATTACCAAACCTATTGCCAACAAAGGGAGTTACATAGGTGTAAAGTATCATATTAAAACTAATTTTCCTGCAGATGTTATTGCTTTACACAATTTTAAAGATGGTTATTGCGGCATATCTAAAATTGATAACAACACGTTTTGTTTGTGTTATTTAACCACTACCAAAAACTTGCAAAACAATAACAACGACATAAAACTATTGGAAAAAAATGTATTGATGCAAAATCCACATTTGTATAAATTATTTAATGAATCTACATTCTTGTTTGATAAACCATTAGCCATAAGTAATATTAGTTTTAACATAAAAAGCACTTATGTTAATGATGTGCTAATGCTTGGCGATGCAGCAGGAGCAATAGCTCCACTATGTGGCAATGGCATGAGTATAAGTATGCGAGCAAGCAAAATACTGGCTAATAACATTAACGATTATTTGCAAAATAAAATTACAAAACAACAACTTATTACAAATTATACAACCAAATGGAATGCTAGTTTTTCGGTACGTATAAAAATAGGCTATTACCTACAACAGTTGTTTGGTAAGCGAGTTACTACTTTATGGAGTTTAAAGTTGTTGAATAATTTACCTTTTTTATTTAAGAAAATAGTAAGTTTAACACACGGAAAATCGTTTTAACTACTTGGTTTTACTTTGTTTTTTATTAGTGTAATTTTTATTGCAAACAATAACTTTTTCAAAAAACAATACGCAGTGTATTTAGCACCAATTATGTTGCTTATTGTTTGCAAAATGCTCAACTGCTATTAATAAAAATATACCTCCACAGTACCTAAAACACTTTGCGTGTAGCCTTAATGTATTATCCTAAACTTAGTGCTACATTTAGTATTTTAATACTTTGAATATTAATATTATAATATCTACTCTAATTAAAACATATGAACGAACTTATTAAAGCAGGTAAATTGTTACATTAAAAAAAACAGTGAGTTACAGTACCCTGTTTTATTTTTCGTCAAAA
>JACMRI010000094.1 GCA_014376525.1 Bacteroidia bacterium
ATTGAAACGTGAGCTGGCAGGAGAGCAATTACTAAATTATTTATTAACCGCATTTACCAACGCTATAATAACGCCTCAAAAAAAGAGTTCTAAAATGTTATTGCAACTAATGTCTACCAACTATACTTACGTGCGCAAGCATTACAATAGTTACCCCAACCAATCATATAATGATTTACAACTCATTACCGATTTTATAAGCAGTATGACAGATAGCTACGCACTAAGCCTATACCAAGAACTTACAGGGCAAACTATAAAGTAATTTTTTAATTTAGTTTAAATAAAATCTAGCACTACGAATTTTTTATTTAAATAAAAACGTTTTGCTATAAGTTCTTCTAACGTTACTCGTTTGCCTTCGTACACTGGGGTTATCCAAGCATCGGTAATGCCTCGTTGTATCATTTCTTGCCTAAAAACTTCGGCTTGTGCTACAGTGTTGTATTCCTTAAGTGTAAAACGAGTTATACCATCGTCGCTTTTAGTTATTTGCGCTTGCCCGTATATTTGTTGTACGGCATCGTACTAAAAATTTTGTGGATGGCGGTAAGCACCTATTTGTTTTTGTCAGCTTAATATTAAGCATTACAAAAAAATATTCAAAATACGCACATGCGCATTTTGAATATAAGTATTAAATAAAAACACATTTTTCAACTTTAAACTATGTAAAATGCGCATATATTAAATGCGTAACGTTATACGTAAAATAAGAGTTTATATGTATTAGTTTGATTTCTGTTTAATTGTGTTTATATTCGTCAAATAACAAATTGTAGGCTATTCTAAACGACACCCTACAAACATTGAGCAGACAACAAAAATTCACTTTTTCATTCAATCATAACCGACTTTTGACGAAAAATAACGATATTACAGACCTAAATATGAGCAAAAAATATTCTGACATAAAAAAGAAACTCAAATTGGAGATTACCAAGACGGAAAACAACGACTTGGCTCATTTGACGCACTTTTTTCAGAACCATAAAAATGGTGTGTCTCAATATTTTAGACCTACAGCACAGAACTATTTAGAGGAATTACACGAAGATTTAAGTATTGTTTCAGAACCTGATTTTCAATATTATTTGCCTATAAAGTGGGACATTCCATTTCCACCAACATCAAATCCTAAATTCAAATTCATAGATTTATTTGCTGGAATTGGTGGAATAAGATTAGCATTTCAAAACCTTGGTGGAAAATGTGTTTTCACAAGTGAATGGGACATTTACTCAAAAAAAACATATGATGCTAATTTTGGGGAAGTGCCATTTGGAGATATAACAAAAATACCTGAAACAGAAATTCCTCACCACGACATTCTACTTGGTGGTTTTCCTTGTCAGCCATTTTCTATTGCAGGAGTTTCAAAAAAAAATGCGCTTGGCAAAGCCCACGGATTTTTAGATGAAACACAAGGCACATTATTTTTTGATATTGCAAGAATTATCAAACATAAAAAGCCTTCGGCTTTTATGTTAGAAAATGTCAAAAATCTTGTATCACACGATAAAAAGAAAACTTTTACAGTAATAAAGGAAACGTTAAAAGAATTAGGTTATTCCATTCATTTTAAAGTTTTAGATGGACAACATTTTGTTCCTCAACACAGAGAAAGAATAATAATAGTTGGTTTCAGAACTGATGTTTTCAATAATGAAGAAACTTTTAGTTTCCCAAAAATGGGCGAACAAAAATTTGCATTGAGAGATATTTTGGAGCAAGAAGTTGACCCAAAATATACATTATCTGATAAACTTTGGAACTACTTGCAAGAATATGCCAAAAAGCACAAAGCAAAAGGAAATGGTTTTGGTTTTGGACTTGCCAACCTAGATGGTATTTCAAGAACAATGAGTGCAAGATATTACAAAGACGGAGCTGAAATTTTAATACCTCAAGAAGGTAAAAATCCAAGGCGATTAACACCAAGAGAATGTGCAAGACTTCAAGGATTTCCTGATAGTTTTTTAATCCCTGTTTCTGATAATCAAGCTTATAAGCAATTTGGAAATTCAGTTGTAACACCTCTAATTCAAGCCGTTGGAAAGAATATTGTAAAAGAAATTATAAAAATCAATGAACTTAAAAAATCTCAAATCGCTGTTCATTGATAACAGTTGTACCAAAATTTACATCAAAAAACTTTCACCAAACGACAACTCAAAAAATCAAGTTTATTTCGGAGGAAGTTTTGACATTTTAAACATCTTGCCAATTTCTGAAATTAAAACAGAAGAAGCAGGCGACTGGAATAAAGAACGATTTAAAGCATCAATAAATTTTAGTTGGATTAGTGAAGATGGTGGAGTTTTTCCAGCACCAAATGCACAACTAATTTTATATCCAAAATACCCCGAAGTAAGATTTTCAGGATTTTTACAAAAATGTCAAAATCCGCCATCTGCATTAATGACACAAAGGCTTGCTGACAGACTTTTGTTCTTTTCAGTTGCTAAAAATGGAATGATTTTAGGATATGTTGCAGACCCAAATTCTGAAATTGCAAATGAATTTGTGAACCAGCAAAACATAACTGAACACGGAGTTTTTAAAGTTATTGAATTGCCACAAGTGGCAAATAATAGAGCAAAATTAATTGATGAAATGCTTCGTATTCATCAATTAGGTTGGATAAAATCAAAACGACTTAATGGACTTGGACATATTTTACCTTGTGAAGCACCAAATTGTGGTGGTTACACTTTGGAAGCCGAACTTGGAATAACACCAAATGGTTATTCAGAACCAGACTATTTAGGTTGGGAGGTCAAACAATTTGGGGTGGCAAATTTTCAAAGAATTAATTCAGCAATTATTACTTTGATGACACCAGAACCAACAGACGGAATTTACAAATCAGAAGGAACGGAAACCTTTTTGAGAAAATACGGATATGCAGACAAAACAGGAAGAGAAGACCGAATAAATTTTGGAGGAGTTCATAAGACAGGAATTAGACATCGTTTGACAAATTTAGAAATGCAACTAATCGGCTTTGATAATGAAAGTGGAAAGATTAGAAGTTCAAACGGAAGAATTGCGTTAGTGGATATTGCAGGAAATGAAACTGCATCTTGGAGTTTTTCCTCAATGCTTTTACATTGGAATAGAAAACATAATCAAGCTTGTTATGTTCCATCACTTTCTGAAACAGACAACGAAAGACATTACAAATATGGCAACAATATTATTTTAGGAACAGGCACAGATTTTCAACTTTTTCTTGGAGAAATGGCAAATGGGAATATTTACTACGACCCAGGAATTAAAATGGAAAACGCTTCAACTAAACCGAAAATAAAAAAACGAAGCCAGTTCAGAATTAAATCTCAACACTTGCCTAACTTGTATAAGCAGAACGAAATAATTGACGTAACAAAGTAGCCCCACCTAAACGCAGTCTTACTTAATTAATGGTCAGCAAACTATACGGTTTGCTGAGAGTTTACACTACACACATTCTCGCTCACAAGTCCACTGGACTTATGTCGTGCTCACATATCGTTTAAAATAATACTACGGCTTAGTTGCCTCTCTTCTCATTATTTTACTACTATTAAAATTAACGCAATAATAAACTAAGCCGAGGTACGAGTAATAAGTGTAGCCCCACCTAAGCGCAGTCTTACGTGATTAATGGTCGGCAAGCTATACAGTTTGCTGAGCGTAGTTTGTTGCTTAAACACATTTTCACTCACAAGTACACGGGACTTATGCCGTACTTGCGTATTGTTTTAAAATAAACGCTATTATGCCATTTAGCAATATAATTTTGTTTAAACTATAAGTCCATCAAGGTCTTTCAAACCTTGATGGACTTTACTAACTAAATAGTTCATTTATATTAGTTACGAGTTTTTATTTATATAAAAACGTTTTGCTATAAGTTCTTCTAACGTTACACGTTTGCCTTCATACACTGCGGTTATCCAAGCATCGGTAATGCCTCGTTGTATCATTTCTTGCCTAAATACTTCGGCCTGTGCTATAGTGTTGTATTCTTTAAGTGTAAAACGAGTTATACCATCGTCGCTGTTAGTTATTTGTGCTTGCCCGTATATTTGTTGTACGGCATCGTACTTAAAATTTTGTGGATGGCGGTATGCTCCTATTTGTACTTTGTATATTATTTTTTCGTTTTGTAGTGTACCTAAATCAACCAAAAAATTGGTGTAAATACTTTTATTATTTAACGATTTGCCAACGTATTTAGCTATTGTAGCCTCATCAATAGTTGTAGTATTATTTTTAAGATTTGTATTTTCTTCAGCAACATTTTTGGGCTTTGCTTTTTCCATAACTGCGGCTAATTCAGCTTGTTTGTTTTCTTCGTCTTCGGCATCTTGCATTTCTTTAATGGCACGTGCAGCTGGCGAATTGTTTATATCGATACTTGTAGTTAGCATTTTAAGTTCTATTACACGTTTTTCCATTAGATATTCGATGGTGCTGGTACTATCTACCTTGTTGTTTGCAGCATCGGCAATATCTACATCTTTTAGCACGTCAACATATTGCGATAATAATTTGGTGTCTACAAACTCGGTGTAAGGTTCGTAACCCTCATAAGAATAAGTAACTTTATATCGTACACCAGGCATTAACGTAAACAAATATTTACCTGTAGTGGCGTTAGAATTTATATCGCCATATTTTTTGTTATCTGATATGTTTTCCAATTTAATAGTGGCCGCTACAGTTTTACCGTTGGCAATTACAGTCCCTTTTATTACTGCTAATATAGGACGTTTACCTATTTGTCCCATATCTATACTGTATATATCTTGTTGCCCTAAGCCTCCAGCACGCCCACTAGAGTAGTAGCCCGAAGTACCACTGGCATCTATCACAAAATAAATATCATCGCCTGCTGTGTTTATTGGCATACCCAAATTTTCGGGCGGCGTAAAATTATTACTTAGCCAATTGGTTCTAAATATATCGTACCCACCTATGCTGTTGTGTCCCTCGCTACTAAAATAAAGCGTAACACCATCGGGGTGTATAAAGGGTGCATCGTCATTTAATTCGGTGTTAATATCCTTTCCTAAATTTTGTGCTACACCCCAGGTTCCGTCATCGTTACGATTGCTCTTATATATATCTCTACCGCCAAATCCGCCTGGGCGTTCGCTAGCAAAATATAAAGTTTGCATATCGCTAGTAATAGACGCGCTACCTTCCCAGGCTTTGGTATTTATGTTACCATCAAGGGCTACAGGTACGCCCCATGTTTCGCCATTTAATTTGGTAGTATAAATATCACCTCCATTTTTAGCGGTGCTTTTAAATAAAAACAATACATCTCCGTTAAAAGAAAGTCCTATGCATGCATCGTGACCTAAAGAATTTATATCATCACTCAAAGGTTCGGGGCTGTCAAACTGTGTACCTAATTTGTTGCACTGAAACACATCTTCATAATAGTTTCCTGTTTCGTCGGGCTTAAAACTTTCATTTTGCAATCCACCTTTACTACGTGGTCCACGGTAGGTAAATAGCATTAAACTCTCATCAGTAGTTATTACAGGTACATACTCCGATGCAGCCGAATTAATTGTAGGCCCTAGATTTTTGATAGTAGTAACAACAGGCGAAAGTGCCATTATTTGTGCATTTTTGCATTGTTGTATAAGTAAATTTACTTCTTTTTGAGTAAATGCATCAATACCACTATTTAGATATTTGGTGTAAAATTTTATTGCGTCATCTTCGCGTGCATTCATGTGGTAGGCACGTGCCATAAAATAATTAATGTGTTCCATACTACTATCACGTTTATATGCGCGTTCCATGTAAGTTATGGCTTTAGACACATTAAAACCGTCATATATCATACACACCGCGGTACGGTAGGCAAATAAGGGTTGTAGTAAGTTAGCGTCCGACAGTTCTGTAAATACTTGTGTAGCTTTTAGATAGTTGGCTTGCTCAAAAAAATCTTCTCCTTGAGCAAACTTTTTTTCGTCAGATTTATCTATTTTATATTTTTGGACAAATGCTTTGGGCCGTGCTTGTCCAATGGCATTTATGTATAGCGCAAGTACTACTGTAAAGCTAAGTAATAGGTGTTTAATTAATTTTATCATCTTACTAACAAAAATTGCTTTTTATACCCCTCAATAAACCGTATATGCATATTAGTTTTAAACATCTATTCGTTAATAGCCAATAGCATTTTTACACATTATTTTTTTTGAATTAATTACTTTATAACTATTACATTTACCAAGTAACAAAACAGTAAAACATAGCACATGCTTGCAATAGGCGAAGTATTAGTATCGGAAGAAATCATTTCAAAACAATTTGTGTGCGACTTGCACGCATGTAAGGGTGCTTGCTGCGTACACGGCGACAGTGGCGCACCACTTTACGAACACGAAAAAGAATTACTAGCAAAAGCTTACCCAGCAACCAAAAAATATATACCTGCAGAGGGCATTGCTGCAATTGAAGCACAAGGCTTATCAGTTATTGATAGCGATGGCGACTTAGGTACACCGCTTATGGACGGCAAGCATTGTGCATATACGTATTTTGAGCAAGATGGTACCGCCAAGTGTGCATTTGAAAAAGCATATAAAAACGGCGAAACAGAATGGTACAAACCCATTAGTTGCCACTTGTACCCCATACGATTAATAGAAAACAAACGCCTTATAGCAGCTAACTATGACAAGTGGAGCATATGCGCCGCAGCCTGCACCAATGGAGAAAAGCTAAAGGTAAGAGTATATCAATTTTTAAAAGAACCATTAATTCGTAAATTTGGCGAACCTTGGTACAACGAACTATGCGAAACAGCAACAGCCTACATACACGCGCACGAAGCATAGTAGCGATACTTGCAATAGTGGTTATTAATAGTGGTATAACAAAAGCGCAAACGTTTATAACCAAAGGCTTTACACAGCTTTCGTTTGATAACGCTACCCAAGAAATACACGAAAGTATATACAATTATAACTTTGCAACGGCCGACTCGCTGTTGCGTAACTATGTTGCCAAAACCAATGTAAGCAATTGGAGTAAGCTTATATACATAAATTATTATTGGTGGCAAATACTTACTGGCAATGATAAAGATAAAGTAGTACGCATAAAATTTAATGCCTACACCAACCAAATAATTATCAATTTAACTACAGGCAAAAATAAATTAACGCCATTAAGCAACGAAAACTTGTATGTACTTGCCAATGCGTATGCGTTTAAAACTCGATTAAATTTATTAGAGGGAGAATATCTAAAAGGCTTATTAAACCTAAATAAAAGTATAGATTATATACAAAAATGTGTGGGCAAAGAAGATGTGTTTGAAGCCTTTACAATACAAACTGCATTATTGTATTATTTTGTAGAATATAGCCGAATTAACAAACCCATAACACGCCCTTACTTAGCTAGTATGCCCCCAGGATCTATGATTAAGGGCTTAGCACTATTACAAAAAGGAGCTAAAAGCGCTGATGCTATTATAGCTACTGAATGCACTTATTTTTTGGCTAAAATATATGGAGAGGTAGAACATAATTATAATAAATCGGAAGTGTATTGCCTAATACTTACTAAAAAACACCCTGATAATATTGCATACCAAATGAATCTATACGATTGCTATATTAACCAAAATAAACATACAGATGCACAACATACTTTAACAGCTATACATCGCTTATCCAAAACTTTACCTAACCTAACTCCTGCACAGCGAGAGTACTTTATAAACGAAGCAAAAAAACATAGCGAAAAAGCTTATTTGAAAGAAATTAAAAAAAAATAATTATATAATTGCGTGTTAAAAATTACGAATTATATATAATTTCAATGTAAAAATAAATGAGTATTCTGGCACCAAAAACAATAATAGTAAGTGTTACCAATGACTTGGCAAGCGACCAGCGGGTACACAAAGTATGTAGTTTTTTGCAAAACAATACCTACAACGTACTACTTGTAGGGCGTTTATTGCCCAGCAGTCCTACTGTAGACCGAAGTTATGCTACACATAGGTTTAAACTTTTATTTACTACAGGCGCTTTATTTTATGCAGAATATAATTTGCGATTATTTATTTATTTACTGTTTAAAAAATGGGATTGCCTACTGGCAAACGATTTAGATACACTATTAGCCAACTACCTAGCACACAAGTGCAAAGGGGGTGAATTGTACTACGATACGCACGAATATTTTACCGAAGTTCCTGAATTAGCACACAACCCATTTGCCAAAAACACTTGGCTGAAAATAGAACAATTTATTTTCCCAAAACTAAAAACAGTGTACACAGTTAATGCTTCAATTGCTAACATTTATACTAAATTATATGGTAATAATGTACATATAGTACGCAACATCCCTGTATTTATGACACTTACAGAAGCTACAAAAACACGAAAAGAATTAGGCTTTACAGACCAACAAAAAATAATTATACTTCAGGGCGCTGGTATTAATATAGATAGAGGCGCAGAGGAAGCGGTACTTGCAATGAAACATTTACCCAATAATTATGTGTTGCTTATTATAGGTTCGGGTGATGCTATTCCTACTGTACAACACTTAATTACCGAACACAATTTGCAACAACGCGTACAGTTATTGCCACGCATACCCTATGCCGACCTTATGCACTATACACGCATTGCCAACGTAGGCATTACCTTGGATAAAGACACTAACTTAAATTATAAATATAGTTTGCCTAATAAATTGTTTGACTACATACATGCAGGAATACCAATAGTATCGAGCAATTTGATAGAGTTAACAACTATTATACGTAAATACAATGTGGGCGAAATTACACCATCGCACACACCACAAGACATAGCCAATACAATAGAAAAAGCAGCTAACACCAACTACACTACAGCTTTACTACATGCAAAAAGTGAGTTACAATGGCAAAATGAATGTAAAGTGCTTACTACATTGTATTGCAAATAATAGTTACAGCATATTACCAATATATATTTTTAAATAATTACTCCGTTACAAAACCTTCGCTTTTATTTATATTAGCAAATACTTTTTGTAAGTCTTCGCATGGTGCTACTACCTTGCGGTCTTTTATGCTTATCCACGCACCATCTACCACTATTATACAAGCTACCTCACCATTGGGTTTGGTAAATGTATGTTCAAAACTCCACTTACGAAAATCGGACGTTGAACTCAGTATTTTGCTACTCAATACAAAAGTATCGGTGCCTCTTATCTCACGCAAAAAACGCGCTTCCTCTCTAAACAATATGGGCAAATAACCTTCCTGCTGTAGCTTATTTAATGCAAAACCATTTTCACTTAAAATATTAATTCGGGCTTGTGCAGCATAGTCGTAGTAAGCGCTGTGGCGCATGTGAATGTTTGGGTCTAAATCGGACCAACGAGGTGCAAAAGAATATTGATAGTGCATAGGTTTATGATATATTTGTAACGTAAAATTATAAAATAAACACATACCATGAATATAATAAAAGGAGTGCGCACATTAGGACAATTTATTATTGAGCGTCAATCGGATTTTCCGTATGCTAAAGGCGAGCTTTCACGCCTATTGCGAGACATTGGTATAGCTACTAAAATTGTACACCGTGAGGTTAATAAAGCGGGCTTGGTAGATATACTGGGCGATGCAGGCTCTAACAACATACAAGGCGAAGAACAAAAAAAACTTGACGTATTTGCTAACGATCAATTTATAGCCGCACTAGCAAGTGGTGGAGAGTGCGCCGCTATTGCCAGCGAAGAGAATGATGAAATAATACACATAGCAAATTCAGTATCGAAAAACGCAAAATATGTAGTGTGTATGGACCCTTTGGACGGTTCTAGCAATATAGATGTAAACGTATCCATAGGTACAATATTTAGTATTTATCGCCGTCTTACGCAAGTAGGTACAGTAGCTACCGATGCCGATTTTTTACAAAAAGGTACACAGCAAGTAGCGGCTGGTTATGTTATATACGGAAGCTCTACAATGCTTGTGTATACTACAGGACGTGGCGTTAATGGTTTTACCTTAGACCCATCAATAGGCGAATTTTGCCTAAGCCACCCCGATTTAAAAATGCCAAACGACGGTGCATTATATTCTATTAATCAAGGTAATTTTGTGCATTTTCCTGAGGGAGTAAAAGACTACATACGTTATGTACAAGAAGATGATAGTGCCACCAATCGACCGTATAGCTTGCGTTACATAGGTTCGTTGGTTGCCGATTTTCATCGCAATATGCTTAAAGGTGGTATATTTATTTATCCACCAACTATAAAATCACCCAAAGGAAAACTACGTTTGTTATACGAATGTAACCCATTAGCATTTATTGCCGAACAAGCGGGAGGTATTGCTACCACAGGATTTGATAGAATAATGGATATGCAACCTACAGCTATACACCAGCGCACCACATTGTTTATAGGCTCGCGCAATATGGTACAAAAAGCAATGGGGTATATGCAAGAGAAAGCGTAATTTATTTAGCAATAATAGGGTAGATACAGTGAATAATAATTGTGATGAGAGAAAACCAATATACTGAAAAAAAAAGACTAGACATAGTTATTGGTAAAACAGCTAACTGGAAAGAGTTAGCTAAAGATTGTGTTTGCTTCGCAAATAGTAGAGGCGGACTAATCTTAATAGGCATTGCCGACAACGAAAATCTACCGCCTCAAAATCAAAAAATAGATGCTAGTTTAATTTTTACAATAGAAAAAAAAATATCCGAAAACACAGTAAATGTTGGTGTAAAATCTAGCATTAAAATAGCAGAGAACGGAGGCGAATTTATTGAACTTCAAGTGTTATTTACCTCCTCTACCATTGCTTCTACCACAGACGCAAAATATTATTACCGTAGTGATAACACTTGTGTACCCTTATTGCCTGACGAGCTCTCTCGTTTATTTACAGATAAGCCCTCGTTTATTTGGGAAACAATGAAAACAAATGTTGCAGTTACCGAAATTGACGAATTAAAACTAGTAAATTTTAAAGCTGACATTCAAAAATCATCGCGTACAACAATTAATATAAAACAAAAAACAAACGAAGAATTATTAGACCATTACTTTCTTTCAGACGATGGTTTTCTTACTAATATTGGTGTACTATGGTTAGGGAAAAGAAAAGATAGAGCTAAATTATTGTATTCGCCAACCATTCATTTTTTAAAATTTGACGAAAAAGAACAAAAAGTAAATAAACTACTTTGGGAAGATTACTCACTTAACCCCAAAGAATTAATTGAAGCTATATGGACTCAAATTCCTGATTGGAAAGAAGGTGTAGATGTTGCAGATGGAATGTTTCGTAAATTTATACCTAATTATGAAGAAGAGGTTATTCGTGAGTTAATGGCAAATGCTTTAGTGCATCGTTCATACACTACACGTGGCGATATTTTTATTAATTTATACCATAACCGTTTGGAAGTAATTAACCCTAGACTTTTTCCAATAGGAGTTACTGCCAATAACGTGTTGCATAAAAATGTTAGGCGTAATCCTTATTTAGCCCAAATTTTTTATGATTTGCATTTAATGGATAAGGAGGGGTCTGGAATTGATAAAATGTACTTAGTTCTTTTATCCAACGCTAAGCAAATTCCTGTACCGTATCAGGGCGATGACTTTGTAAAATTTACCATAGATAAACGTATTTTAAACGTAGAAATAGTTTCGTTAATTAATAATGCAAATAATGATTTTGACTTAAATTATAAAGAACTTATTTCGCTTGGGTTAATAGCGCAGTACAACTCCATTAAAGCAATAGAGTTTTCAAAACACTTAAACTTACCCAACCAAACAAATGTGGTAAATCATTGGTTAGGAAAACTTATTGATGTTGGTTTAATAGTTTCTAAAGGAAAAACCAAAGGCGTGGAGTACTTGGTTAGTCCAGCGTTTTTAAAAAAAGCTAATTTTAAAGGGGTAACTAATTTAAAACGCATAGAAAATCATCGTTTGGAAGAATTGATATATCAAGATGTAAAAATATATCAACCAACGTCTATTAGTGATATTAATATTAGAATAGGAGCAGAAATATCACGTAATAAAATTCAAAAAACATTAAAATCAATGTGTAGCAATAACATACTAAAAACTCAAGGCTCTTTAAAATCTACAAAATATTTTATACGCCAAACAGAATGAAATAAACTGCTTTTTTTTATAAAAAGCGCATAAAAAATAGATTGTAAAGTTACAAGTGATTAATAATCAAAATATTATTTATAGGTATAAATAAGCATAAATAAGAATAAATAAGCATAAATAAGGCGTATAAATGGCACAACACGGCAGCAAAGATTTAGATTTACCTAAAGTAAAAATTAACAAAAGCAATTTCAAATTGTTTGTACGTATATTTAATTATGCAGGTACGCATACTTGGAAATTTTATTTGGGGTTAGTTTTTTTAGGATTTACAGGGGCTACAGCACTATTGTTTCCTAAATATATGGGTAACTTGGTAGATTGTGCAAAAAATAGCGACATGGCAGGCGCTAACAACATTGTACTGTTTTTGGGCGGTGTGTTGGTATTGCAAGCTATATTTAGTTATTTCCGTATTTATTTATTTGTAAATTACACTTCGTATACCTTAGCTAACCTACGTTTGGCTATGTATTCGCATGTGGTAAAATTACCTATTACATTTTTTACACAAAACCGTGTAGGAGAAATTAATAGCCGCATAAGCAATGATATAAGCCAAATACAAGAAACATTAACTACTACCATTGCCGAGTTTTTGCGCCAAGTAATATTAATAGTAGGTGGTATTATTTTCTTGTCGTACATATCGATAAAGCTAACATTGCTTATGCTCTGTATTGTACCATTGGTAGCTATTGCAGCGGTTATATTTGGTAGATTCATACGTAAAAATTCGCGCGAAATACAAGACCAAGTAGCCGAAAGTAACACCATAGTAGAAGAAACTTTACAGGCTATTGCCAACGTAAAATCATTCGCAAACGAATTGTTTGAAATTAACAGATACGAAACTGCAATATTGAATGTGGCTAGAACGTCTATCAATGGCGGAAAGTACCGTGGATATTTTGCAAGTTTTATTATATTTTGTTTGTTTGGGTCTATTGTAGTGGTGTTGTGGTACGGGGTGGTATTGGCTATAAGCAAGGAAATATCAGTAGGTGAGTTACTTTCATTTTTGTTGTACAGTACCTTTGTAGGTGCTGCATTTGGCGGTATTGCCGAGTTGTACGCCACCTTACAAAAAACAGCAGGTGCAAGCGAACGTGTATTCGAAATAATAGACGAAGAAATGGAAGCCCTTAATTTTGATGCCCCTGCAATAACTATTAACGGCGATGTTGAATTTAAAAACGCACAATTTACCTACCCCTCTCGCCCCGAATCTCAGGTATTAAACAACCTATCATTTACCGCCAAAGCAGGCGAACGTATAGCTATAGTGGGCAGTAGCGGTGCAGGCAAATCTACATTGGCACAGTTGCTATTGCGTTTTTATAATTTGGATAGTGGCACATTATTAATAGACGGTAAAGACAGCCAAAGCTACGACCTACACGCCTTGCGCAACAATATGGCTATGGTACCACAAGACGTTATATTGTTTGGTGGTACTATACGAGAAAACATAGCCTACGGTAAACCTAATGCCGAAGATTTTGAAATAATACAAGCCGCACAACGTGCCAATGCGTGGGAGTTTATACAAACATTTAGCGAAGGACTTGCAACAGTAGTAGGCGAACGTGGCGTAAAACTAAGCGGTGGGCAACGCCAACGTATAGCCATAGCACGTGCATTGCTCAAAGATCCTCGAATACTATTGCTGGACGAAGCTACCTCAGCATTGGATAGCGAAAGCGAGCGTGTAGTACAAGCCGCGTTAGACGAGCTGATGAAAGGGCGTACATCTATCATCATTGCTCACCGATTATCTACCATACGCGATGCCGATAAAATAGTAGTGCTCGACAAAGGACAAGTAGTAGAGCAAGGCACACATACCGAATTAATGCAAATAGAAAACGGTTTTTATAAGCATTTAAGCGTGTTACAAGGCAGAGAGGTTTAAGTACTAAAAGTCTCAAATCTCTCCTCTAAAATATAACAACTCCATACTATACTTCTACTAAGCTCAGTAACCAATATATAATATCTTTCTGCTATGAAAAAATACATCTTACTACTCATAACCTTTGCCAGTTTTGCATTAATAAAAATAGCTATGCTGTTGCAAATAAACAACGATACATTATACATAGCACTGCGCTGGATAGGCGTAGCAAGCATTGTAGCGCATGCGTTTAAATCTAAAAACCTTACGTGGTGGATATTTGCAGCATTAATAGGTGGTGCTGTGTTTGGTTTTGATTTTAAAGACATAGCCATACATCTAAAAGTATTGAGCGATATTTTTCTTAAGCTCATTAAATGTATAATAGCACCGTTGCTTGTATCTACACTGGTGGTGGGTATTGCAGGGCATTCGGACATTAAGCAAGTGGGACGTATGGGTTTAAAAGCAATAATTTATTTTGAAGTCGTAACCACATTTGCACTCATCATAGGTTTAGTGGCTATTAATGTAAGCAAGGCTGGCGTAGGCCTAAAGGCCATGAACATAGCACAAACCGAAATACCCAAAGTAGCCAAGCAAAGTGTAACCGATATTATACTACATATATTTCCCGAAAACATAGCAAAATCGGTAGCTGAGGGGCAAATATTACAAATAGTAGTATTTGCAGTATTATTAGGTATAGGCTTAGCAATGCTCAACGAGGAAAAGAAAAAACCACTGCTCAACTTTATGGAAAGCGTATCCGAAGCTATGTTTAAATTTACCAACGTAGTTATGTATGCTGCGCCAATAGGCGTTTTTGGAGCAATAGCATTTACCATATCCAAAATGGGTATAGGTGTTATGGGTAACTTACTACAGCTATTAGGCACGCTATACGTGGCTTTGGTGGCATTAGTCCTATTAGTATTTATACCTATATTGTTGTTATTAAAAATACGAGTACTCGATTTTTGGAATGCCATACGTGAACCATTTAGCATAGCATTTGCCACCGCAAGCAGCGAGGCCGCACTACCACTAGCCATGGAGCGTATGGTAGAGTTTGGCGTATCGCGCAAGGTAGTATCGTTTGTGTTGCCTACTGGTTATAGTTTTAATTTAGACGGTACTACATTGTACCTTGCATTGGCATCAGTATTTGTAGCGCAAGCCGCAGGTATAGAGTTAAGCATAGGGCAACAATTACTTATAGTATTTACCTTAATGCTCACCAGCAAAGGCGTAGCGGGCGTGCCACGAGCATCGTTGGTTATATTGTTGGGTACTATGGCATCATTTAATTTACCCGAATGGCCTGTATATATTATATTAGGAATAGATACCCTTATGGATATGGCACGTACTGC
>JACMRI010000011.1 GCA_014376525.1 Bacteroidia bacterium
GAGTGGAAGTTATAGCTGGAGCCCAAGTGTAGGCTTGAGTAATGCCACTATAGCCACACCTACGGCTAATCCAAGTAGTAGCACAACTTATAACTTAACAGTAACAGGAAGTAATGGTTGCACGAATTCGAGCAGTGTATTAGTAAGCGTTATAGGAGCAGTGCCGTCAGCAAATTCAGGTGGTAATCAAACTATTAATTGCGCCACTACATCCGTCGTTTTAAACGGAAGTGTAAGTGGAGGCACACCAGGTTATTCGTATAACTGGAGCCCAAGTGCAGGTTTGAGTAATGCTACTATAGCCACCCCAACTGCTACACCAGTTAGCAACACTAATTATACACTTACAGTAACCGATGGTAACGGCTGCTCATCAAGTAGCAGTGCATTAGTAACGGTAGATAATGCTTTACCCATTGTAGATGCCGGGCCAACCAAAAGTATTACTTGCGGCGCACCCTCAGCTACACTTAACGGCAGCGGTACAGGTACGTACAGTTGGAGTCCAAATTCTTACTTAAACAACGCTACCGTGGCAAATCCCATATCAAGCCCACCCGCTAATACATTGTATACACTTACACTCACAGGCAGTAATGGGTGTACAGCTACCGATACCGTAAGTGTGTTAATAGGGTCAGGTGCATTTAGTACAAATGCAGGCTCCCCTCAAACCATTGGTTGTGGTAGCACATCAGTAACATTAAACAGTACGGTAACAGGCGGGACGCCTACTTATTTTTATAGTTGGTTTCCTACTACAGGATTAAGCAGTACAACTATTGCTAATCCTATTGCTAACCCCACAGCCACCACTACATATAGCCTTACCATAACCGATGGAAGTGGTTGTTTGGCAATAAGTAATGTAACTATTACCGTTGATAATGCCGCCGCTAATGCCAATGCAGGTACTGATGTAGTGGTATGCTCAGGCAATCCAGTACAATTAAATGGAGTAGGAGCAGGCACTTATAGTTGGAATAATGGCGCTACCCTTACGGATTCTACCATCAATAATCCTATTGCAACAATAAGCACAAGTACCACTTACATATTATCAGTAACAGGTAGTAATGGTTGTGTAGGCAAAGACACCATAACGATAACCGTAAACGCTACACCAACAGCACCTATTATAACTTCGTTAAGTAACAATCAGGTATGCGACGGCTTAAGAGATACCATAACCACCACACCTATAGCGGGATTAATAACCAATGTGTATGCCACAGCTACGAGTATTACCACTATAGGTACGCTTGATTATGTAACACCAGTTATTACAGCTACTACCACTTATTATTTTGAGACAATAAATACCAGCACAGGTTGTAAAGCCAATAATGGCATACGCCAACCACTAACAATTGTTATGTTGCCTAAGCCCACCCAAGCAGCATTGAGTGCGAGCCCAACTTCAAGTATTTGTTTGGGCGATAGTACCACACTACATGTAGCGGCAACTAATGTAAACTGGACAGGTATACAATGGTACGCCACAGCAAGCAGCAATGCCTCGTTGGGTATGGATAGTATAAAAGTAAGCCCAATAAGCAACACGTATTATTATGCCGAATTAGTAAATGTGTTTGGGTGTAAAGCGGGAGCAATGCGCGATTCATTGTTGGTAAGCGTAATTTCGTTAAGCGGAATAGCACCAAATATATTACCAAGAATAATAAAATGCGATAACGTGTCAACGGTTACACTTATCACTATAGGTAGTTATGCAAATTCTACATTTAATTGGTTATTGCCAGCAGGCGTAAGTATAATTGGTAATGCTAGTAACGATACTTTAGTAACAAATTGGAGTAATGTAAATACAGGAAACATTTATGTAATGGAGATGAATGGTGGTTGTAAGTCAGATAGTGCAAGTACCGTACTTACTAGTTATGCAGCACCTATAGCAGATATAGATACGGTTAATATAGGAACAATAAGCGAAGCGTATACATTTATAGACAGTTCGTATATAGTATTACCTGAAACTATAAAGAGTTGGCAATGGAGCTTTGGGGATGAGGCAACCTCTAACTTACAAAGTCCAAGCCACTTGTACACAAATGTGGGTACATACCCCGTTACGCTTATAGTAAGTAGTAGCAAGGGTTGTAAGGATACAGCTACCCTAATCATAAATATACGCGAGGGTGTAAAGTTTAGTAATGTATTTAGCCCTAACGGTGATGGGCTGAATGATTATTTTGTGTTTCCAAACTTAGGTTTGGAGGGCGATTATAAGTTGGAGATATTTGACCGTTGGGGTTTATTGTTGTTTGAAACCGAGGGTAAGAACATAGGCTGGGACGGGCGTACAGTAGCAGGCACGCCAGTAGCCGATGGTGCTTACTACTATGTACTACAAGCTAAATCTCAAACCAAAACCTATAATAATAAAGGAATTATTATGGTAATGAGGTAGGGCTAAAAAACTACTTAACCAATGCCAACGCAGCTGCTACTATATCTTTAGCGGAATTGGGTTTGGCTAGGCTCAAAATATTTATGCTTAATGTAGCGCATTTATCTGTATCATTTATTAATGCCAAGGTTGCAGGCATTAGTTTAATTTTGGCATCTATATCTTTTATAAGTATTGCCGCATTACTATTTACTAATGCCATGGCATTGTGTGTTTGATGGTCTTCGGCAACATTGGGCGAGGGTATAAGTATTACAGGTTTACCCACTACGCACAATTCTGATATCGTGCCTGCACCTGCTCTGGATATAACTACATCGGCAACACTAAAGGCGTAATCCATACGTGCTATAAAATCATACACATGTATAACATCGCTTGCCATAGTAGCAGCAGTAGCATAATAATTTTTGCCTGTTTGCCATATTAATTGCACATCGTTAGGGAGTAATAAAGAAGCGTTTTTTATGGCTTCGTTTATAGTTAGTGCGCCCAAACTTCCTCCTACTATTAGTATGGTTTTTTTGTTAGGGTTTAAGTTAAAATAAGCATACGCATCGGCTTTATTTACTTGCATTGCGCTTATTTCTTTGCGTATGGGGTTGCCGGTAAGCAAGAGTTTACTTTTGTTAAAAAATTTATCCATGTTGGGGTACGCCACACATATTTTGCTTGCGCCACCTGCTAGCATTTTGTTGGTAATACCTGGATAAGAATTTTGCTCTTGTATAAGTGTAGGTATGTTGCGTTGGTTGGCCGCTTTCATTATTATGGCGCTTGCATAACCTCCTACACCTATTACTAATTGGGGTTTAAACGAGTTAATAATACGATGTGCTTTTATTAAACTACTTAGTATTTTAAAAGGTAATAATAAGTTTTGTGGCGATAGTTTACGTTGCAATCCGCTTATCCACAGCCCTTCAATGGCGTAGCCTGCGGCAGGTACTTTTTCCATTTCCATACGCCCTTGTGCACCTACAAAAAGTATATTTACACTATCGCCCAATTGGGCTTTAAGTTCGTTAGCTATAGCTATAGCTGGGAATATATGCCCACCTGTGCCTCCACCACTTATTATTACGTTTAATTTATTCATCGTTATCTTCACCTTCGTTTATACTACGGCTTACACTTAGCACTATACCTAAGGCTATACTCGTAAACCAAATACTTGTACCACCCATACTTACCATGGGTAGCGGTTGTCCTGTTACTGGAAACAAATTAGTAGCTACTGCCATATTTATCAATGCCTGAAAAACCAAGCTAAACGTAATACCTATGGCAAGTAAACCGCCAAATGTTTTTTCGCTATGTTTTAAAATATTTATACCACGTGTGAGTAATACTAAGTACAAAAAAACCACAAATACGCCTGCTACAGAACCATACTCTTCTATAATAAAGGCATATATAAAATCGGAATAGGGGTGAGGTAAAAAATTACGTTGTGTTGATTTGCCAGGACCTTTGCCTAACACACCGCCTGTGGCTATGGCTATTTTGGCTTGATCTACCTGAAAATTATTTTCGCTATCTGGATTTCTAAAATTTTCAATACGTTTTTTCCATGTTATGAAACGTCCTTGATTAGGCATTTGCGAAAGTATAGCCAAAAATATACCAAGCATTACCATGCCCGAAAAAAATATGCCAAGTATATATTTGATGTTGATACGCCCTATAAATAATATTACCATACTGGTTACAAATAACACTGCTGCGGTACTAAAATTGGCAGGCAATATAAAACCACATATTAAGGTAATAGGAAATAGTATAGGTAAAAAAGCCGATTTAAAATCTTTGATATTGTCTTGCTTTTGCGATAGAAAACGCGCCAAATACATAATAAGTGCTAGCTTGGCAAAATCGGAAGTTTGAAACGTAAGCCCTGTTCCAGGTATTGCTATCCAACGGCTTGCATCATTTATTTTTGGTCCTAATAGTGTAAACATTAATAGCGGTACAGCTAAGAATAAAGCCAATTGGGCTATGCGAGAAAATAACGTGTAACGAACAGAATGTACCAAGTACATAAGCACAAACCCCAACGAGAGTATAAACAAATGCTTAAACATATAGTAAAATGCATTTCCATTTTGATGCTTATACGCTAACGTAGATGTGGCGCTATATACAGAGAGTAAAGAAAATAAAGAGAGTAATAATACTATTGCCCATATTACTTTATCGCCTTTGAAGTAGGTAAATATTTTCATTTTTTATTTGTTAACCGTTTGGTTATATTTATTAGTTAATTGGTTAATTTTTTTTAAAAAACACTTAACATTGGTTAATTTTTTTTGTTAAGTATTATGTTTTCATTTAAAGCATGTTGTTTAATTTTAGCAAGCCACTCAGGAGTAAGCTTTATTGTTGATATAATTTATTGTATTCGCTCGTTAATACTGTAATTTTCATTGAAGTAAATATCATATAATTTTTTTTATAAAATTAAACCAATTACATATGTAATGTAGTAAACATTGCCATTTTTTTTGTTTATGTCCATCATTTAACGGTCTTTTTATTTTCTTCTTTTAGCACATACTCTGCATTGTTTTGTATGGCTTTATCAAGGCTTATATTTTCTCTAACTGCTTGTTGTTCTATAGCTGCAAGCCAGCTAGGGGTTGTTTTTATTGTTTTTACTATTTTATTAATACGTTCTTTTTTAATCTGGTTTAATTCGTAATTAGGATTAAAATAAGCTTCGTAAGCCTCTTCTATAAACCCAAAACCTAGTTTGTATATGTTGGCATTAGTTGGCATTAATAGAATGAATTTATTTTTTTCTATTTCCTGTTTTATGTTCAACAATTTTCGATCTTTAATTCCGTTGGGATTATTATCATAAATATCTCTATTATAGTACCAAAAATTACCATTGTCAAAAGCATTAAATGATAAGCCTCCTGCCCACATTTCGTCGTAGTAGCTATCGCCTATTACTAAAGTTTTTATTTTTGTTTTATGTAATGTATCAAAATGAAAATAAGGTTGTGCCATAGCATAAGTAGGTAGAGTGTCGTATAAATTCATTAAATGCCCTCCATCATACTCTCGTTCAGTATTATAATTTCCCACTATCAAACTATCTAAAATTATATTAGGCATATCCACTTTTTTTAGTGCTTCCATGTAATGAAGTATGGAATCCATAGTTAAATATTGCCCGTAGTTACTCCAATGCCAGCCCGCTTGTGGATATAAGGGGTATTTAGCGGTAGGTTTCATTTTATCAAACCAATCGCTAAAATTAATGTGAGTAATATTTAATTTATTAAATGTACTTACAAAAGCTTTTAAATTAGTGGTTTCGTAATGTTTGGCTAAATATTTATCAGGTATGTATTCTGGCATAAATGTACCCTTGCCTGGTGCAAATGCAATTAAAAAATCAATACCCTTGGTAAGTAAAGTGTCTTGTAGTTTTTTGATTTTAATACTTTGAGACATAATACTATCATAGCCTACAAAGTTTTCTCCAGTGTAAGCATACACATAATTATCGCCGTATAAATATTCATTTTTCCCAACAATCATAGCAGATGCTGTTGTACTGTTGAATAAACTATACTGCCACTGATTATGAATTCGTAGTAATGTATTTCTAAAACCAAAATTTTGATTGTTATGTTGTTCAAAGTTTTGCTGATACTTTTCAGTAAACCAATTTTCTAAAGCAAATGGAATTTTGTGGTATTGTGTAATGTAGCCATGTAATGGTTTTTCTTTGATAAGATTGAGATTGCTTACAACAATAGGTACCCATAAAAAAGCAAGAATATGTATGAAGAGAATTATTTTTACTCGTTGATTATCCATCTTTTAAAATCTAAAATAAATAAACGGATTAAACGTTGAGGTAGTAACAGCAGCTACACTTAATGTATACATTATAAATGAAATAAGTAGTGCAGGTATATACCATTTTAATGTGTTAGCACCATTGTAAACAACTGTTTGTAGCTTTTCGCCAATTTTAAACAAATGAATAAATGAAATAATTATTGCCAACACTAACGTACATTTAAACTCTAGTGATGTGTGTAAATTATTGGTATGAAAGTTAAATGCAAACATTTTTTTTATGTAGTGCAATGCTTGTGCAAGCCCTTCAATTCTAAAAAATACCCAACCTATCATTACTATTATAAATGTAAATAACACACTGGGTAGCTTGCCTATTTTAGCTAAAAATTTAAGTAAAATTGCTTTATCTATAATTAAGAAAAAGCCATGAAATGCTCCCCAAATAACAAAATTCCAGCTTGCCCCATGCCATAACCCCGATATTAAAAACACTAACCAAAGATTAAAAAACAAACGCCACTGTGTATCTACTTTGTTACCACCTAGAGGTATGTATAAATAGTTCTTCATCCATGCCCCCAATGATATGTGCCACCTGCGCCAAAATTCGGTAATACTGGTAGCATTATATGGGTTATTAAAATTTTCGGGAAATGTAAAACCTATCATTTTACCTATACCCAAAGCCATGTCGGAGTAGCCCGAAAAATCAAAATAAATTTGAAACGTATATGCCATTATACCCACCCACGTACTAGCAGTGGTAAGGCTTTCGGGGTTTTGGTTCATTATAACATCGGCCTGTGCACCAAGCACATTGGCTATTAATACTTTTTTGGCTAGGCCCACACAAAAGCGAGTAAAACCATGGATCTTATCATCAATGGTTTCGTTGCGTTCGGTTATTTGGTCGGCTATAGAATGAAAGCGGACTATAGGCCCTGCTATTAATTTTGGAAACAAAATAATATACAATTGATAATCCCAAAAATTATTCAATGGCTTGTGTACTTTTCTATACACATCTACTACATAAGTAACGGTTTCAAACGTATAAAAAGATATCCCTATTGGCAATATTATTTGCGTCCAAGTTACATTAGTAAAACCCGCTACATTTAGTACTGCATTTACATTTTCTATAAAAAAATTAGCGTATTTAAAATATGCCAACAAACTCAAATTCATTAGTAAAGATGTTACTAATAGCAATTTTCGTTTGCGCTCAGTTGTACTATTATCCAGCGCTTTAACCAAATAAAAATCTAAAGTAGTAGTAGCTAATAATATAAATATAAACTTAGGCGCACCCCATGCATAAAAAAAAATGCTTGCACAAAGTATAAATGCATTTTTATATTTCTTATCAATAAACTGGTAAATAAGTAAAAATGCAGGAAAGAAAAATATTAAAAATGTAATACTACTAAAAACCATTTACGTTGTTATTTATTAATTAACCAAACGGTTAGTAATTCAAAAATATTACAACGAACGTACTGCTTGTTTAAACTGCCAACCTCTATCTTCGTAATTTTGAAACAAATCAAAACTTGCACAAGCAGGCGACAGCATTACGGCGTCAATACTGTCTTTTTTAGCTATTTTATACGCTTCTTTTACTGCAGTTTCCATATTGGTAGTATCGAGTATAGTTGTTACTACATCGGCAAAGGCTTCGTGTATTTTTGCATTGTCTAAGCCCAAACATATTATAGCACTTACCTTGGCTTTTACTAAATCGCGCAACGATGCATAATCGTTGCCTTTATCTACACCACCTACTATCCATACTGATTTGGTTTTTATACTTTCCAGCGCATACCACGTAGAGTTTATGTTGGTGGCTTTGGAGTCGTTTATAAACTCAATGCCATGCACCTTGGTTACAAACTCCATGCGGTGTTCTATGTTCTCAAAATCGGCTAAGCTCTCGCGAATGCTTTCTTTTCTAATCCCTACCAAGTTGCCGCTAACTCCAGCAGCCATTGAGTTGTAACGATTATGTCTTCCTTGTAATGCTAATTCTTCGATGCTCATTTGTAATTGTGTTTGTGATGTATGTATTGTAAACTCGGTTTCGGTAATCATGCAAGCACCTTGCGGTACTTGTTGGTGCAGGCTTATTGGGTAATGTATTGCAGGGGTGTTGTATTGTGCTAATGTGTTACTAGTTAGTGGGTCGTCTATGTTATAAATAAATGCGTCTTGGTTGGTTTGGTTTTGAAGTATGCGATATTTTGATGCTATGTAATTTTCTAATTTATAATCGTACCTATCTAAGTGGTCAGGCGTAATGTTGCATAGTATTGCAGTATTTATGCGGGTGTTATACATTCCGTCTAACTGAAAACTACTTAACTCCAACACGTAGTAATCATAATTATGTAATGCTACTTGTCGTGCAAAGCTCTCTCCTATGTTTCCTCCAAGCCCTACGTTTAATCCTGCATTTTTATATATATGATAAATAAGTGCTGTTGTTGTCGTTTTTCCGTTTGTACCTGTTATGCCTGTAATGTGTGCTTTGGTGTATCGTGCTGCAAATTCTATTTCGCTTATTACAGGTATGTTGTTGTTTTTGTAATGTTGTATAAGCGCTATTTTATCAGGAATACCAGGGCTTTTTATTACTTCGTGCGCCTCATGTATTTTGGTTAATGTGTGTCCGCCTTGTTCGTACGGTATATTATGTTCATTTAACTCATTTATATATTTTTCCTTAATCATACCTGCGTCTGATAAAAAAACATCAAACCCCATTTTTTTTGCTAAAATGGCTGCTCCCGTTCCGCTTTCGCCTGCACCTAATATGATTATTTTCTTACTCATTTATACACTAACTATATGGTTAATTATCTTAACTTTAATGTAACAATTGTTAATAATGCTAACATAATGCCTATAATAAAAAAACGATTTACAATTTTAGATTCATGCATTCCTTCTTTTTGAAAATGATGATGTAGTGGCGACATTTTAAAAATTCGCCGCCCCTCGCCATATTTTTTTCTGGTGTATTTAAAGTACCCTACCTGCATTACTACTGATAAATTTTCTATTAAAAACACACCACATAATATGGGTATTAATAATTCTTTACGAACAGCAAGTGCAAACACGGCAATAACACCCCCTAGCATTAAGCTACCCGTATCGCCCATAAAAACTTGCGCAGGATAGGAGTTGTACCACAAGAAACCTACACATGCTCCTACAAAGGCTGCAATAAATATTACCGTTTCGCCAATGTTGGGTATATACATAATGTTTAAGTAGTTGGCAAACACGGTGTTACCACTTACATAAGCAAAAATACCAAGCGTAGTACCTATTATGGCCGATGTGCCCGTTGCCAAACCATCAATACCATCTGTAATATTAGCGCCGTTACTTACTGCAGTAAGTATAAATATTACCACAGGTATAAATATAAGCCAGGCATATTTTTCGTACCCTTGCCCTAAAAATGCGAGTGGAGCGGAGTAATCAAATTCGTTATTTTTTATAAACGGAATAGTCGTTTTAGTACTCTTTGTGGGCACATTAGCATAGTGGGGTAGGTTTATACAATTTACATCTTTTATAAATGTTTCGTTGCTAAATTTTATTTCATCAGCATTATATACTTTATCTTTTATTACCACGTTTTGATTAAAATATAACACATAACCTACAATAATCCCTAACCCCACTTGCCCTATTATTTTAAATCTGCCTTTAAGGCCCTCTTTGTCTTTTTTAAATACTTTAATATAGTCGTCTATAAAACCAATAATACCTAACCAAATGGTTGAAAATAATAATAATAGAATATATACATTATCTAATTTGGCAAATAATAATGTAGGGATTATAATAGCAGCTATAATCATTAAACCACCCATAGTAGGTGTACCTCCTTTCTTTTCTTCGCCTGCTAATCCCAAATTACGCACCGTTTCACCTACTTGGTGGTTGTTAAGCATTGTTATTATTCGCTTCCCAAGCAACATAGTAATAATTAACGAAACCAATACAGCTAATGCTGCACGGAATGATATGTACTGAAACACACGTGTTCCAGGTAAGTGCAACACTTCAAATAAATAATTAAATAAATAGTAAATCATAGTTTTGTAATTAACTGCATAGTTAATAATAATAACCAAGCAGTTGAATAATTTAGGATAGTGTTATGAACAAGATTTTAACCTAGTTATACACATCATTTTTTATCGTTAAGCGTTTAATAATTGTGTAATAGTTTCCAAATCATCAAAGTGGTTTTTAACCCCATTTATTTCTTGATAATTTTCGTGCCCTTTGCCTGCTAGTAATATTATGTCGTCTTTTTGCGCCATCATTACGGCAGTACGTATTGCTTCTTTTCTATCGGCAATGCGCAACATTTTTTTAAGTTGCACAGGGTCTAAACCTGCTTGCATTTCATTTAAAATATCTTCTGGATTTTCTGTACGAGGATTATCACTCGTCAATATTATTTTGTTGCTTTTGTTGGCGGCTATCTGCGCCATTATAGGACGTTTGGTTTTATCTCTATCGCCACCACAACCTATTATGGTTATTACTTGTTCGTTTCCGCCTCGTATTTCGCTTATGGTACTTAATACATTTTCTAACGCATCAGGAGTATGTGCATAGTCTATAATGGCTGTTATTCCAGTAGTTGAGCGTATGTGCTGAAATCTACCTTCCACGCTTTCCAAATTACTAAGTGCAGCTAATACGTCCTGTTTTTCTTCGCCCAATTGTATAGCTACCGCATATACCGCTAATAAATTGTAGGCGTTAAATGCGCCTATTAGTTTTGTCCACACTTCAATACCATCTATGGTAACGAGCATTCCAGTAAAATGATTTTCTAGTATTTTTATTTTAAAATCGCTTACGTGTTTTTGGCTGTAGGTTAAAATTTTGGCTTTGGTATTTTGCACCATTACCATTCCGTTTTTATCATCGTTATTAATGAGTGCTATTGTTTCTGTACTCAAGTTATCAAATAATAATTTTTTGGCATCTCTATAACTTTGAAACGTTTTATGATAATCTAAATGGTCATGTGTGAGGTTGCTAAACACCGCTACTTTAAATTTTTGTGCTGTAACTCGGTGCTGTATTAATGCATGCGAACTTACTTCCATAAAAGCATGTGTACAACCTTGCTCAACCATTTGGTTAAGTAATTTATTCAACTGGATAGCATCGGGGGTGGTATGTGTGGCAGGTAATACTTCGTTGTTTATTTGGTTTTTTACCGTAGATAACAAACCTGCTTTACGCCCCAACGCTCTGTATAAGTTAAATAATAAGGTAACGGTGGTAGTTTTACCGTTAGTACCTGTAATACCTACTAAGGTTATTTTCTCAGAGGGGTTATCATAAAAATTTGCCGCAATATAGGCTAATGCCATACTGCTGTCTTTTACTTTTACGTAAGTTATGCCTTCGGTAATGGTGGTAGGAAATTCTTCGCACACTATGGCAACAGCGCCATTGGTAATACAGGCATCAATGTATTGATGCCCGTTACTTACCTCGCCCTTAATGGCAACAAACACATCGTTTTTTTGTACCTTACGACTATCAAAATTAATATTGAATATAGCCATGTTGGTAGTGCCTATAATTTCCACTATAGGAGCTTTGTAAAGTAGGTCGCGTAGGAGTTTCATGGTGTACGAAGTTTGTACCACAAAAAACGCCATTACAAAACATTGTTTTGTAATGGCGAGCAATAACTTATTAGTAATGCGTTGTTAGTAGTGCATTGTTGAAGAATGGCAACAACAATTTAAAAGGGCATAATTTTTTTATTGAAACTCAAAAAACGAACAAGTGTTTTTAGCTACTGTTATTGTTCCGTTCCATGTGTTAAGTCCGTCTGTACCCGAAATGGTATGCGAACCTACTTTTAATATAGGAAAAACGCAACCTGCACCAGCACAATCTGGCGCACCAACTGTGTAATACGAAGTTATATTACCTACATATGCACCATCTACTTTTACTGAAATATCTCCAGCACCATTTGTTTTAGATGTCCAAATGGTTAATTGACCAGTGGCAGTTTTAATACTTACGGTTTTACTTGCTTCACTGCTTTTTTTACCGTTTTTTGATGTAGCTACTAACTTAAAAGTTAGGTTTCCATTAACCCAATCTTCGCCAGTTTTATAATCAACATTAGCACTTGTACTTGTTTGCCCATCTGCTAAAGTCCATTTGTATTTACTTGCATCAACTGATAAGTTTGTTAGTTGTATAACATCTCCACCTACATAATTTGTTTTGTCGGTTGTAAACTCAGCACTTGGCTGTTTTTGGCAAGCGGTTATTAACATTACCGACATTCCTCCAACGATTAATTTTTTAATTAAATTCATTTTTTGTTTATTTTTTAATCTACTGCGTCTCGCAGTAGTGATTAAAAAAATAGCGTGAGACAGTTGCCGCAACTTGCTAAAGAGGGAGTAAGAAGCCCGTGGTCCAAGTACAGCAACGCTCACGCATATACTGCGTGAACGTTTACTTATACTCCCTGACCGTTGAATTTCTAATTTTTCTTTACGCAGGATGATATAGCAAACGCTATTTATATTATTTAAACATGAATAATGTTTTTTTAAAAGTTAGCAAAATTGTTTTTTATAGTATTCACTATTATTTAGTTAATATTGTAAATAACAATCATCTATCAACTCTTGCCAAGCTTAAGCGTATTATTATTAAAACATGCTCAAAGAAAAATTAATTACAGCAATAAACAACTTTAACCAAAGCACCGTATTAGTAGTTGGCGACGTTATGTTAGATACGTATTACTATGGAAAAGTAAATCGTATATCGCCCGAAGCCCCAGTTCCTGTGCTAGATTTAGCTACTATTACCCATAAGTTAGGAGGAGCTGCCAACGTAGCTTATAATTTAAAAACATTGGAAGCCAATACTATTTTACTCTCTGTAGTAGGAAATGATGATAACGCACAAATAATTAATACTTTATTAAAAGAGTATAAAATAGAAGCCCACTTAATAATTGATGAAAAACGATGTACCACTCAAAAAACACGTTACATGGCACAACAAAGTCAATTATTGCGTGTAGACAGTGAAAATAAAACCGCAATAGAAGCATACACTGAAACTAAGGTAATAACCACTTTTTTAAATATACTTAACTCTACCAAAATAGATGCTGTAATAGTAGAGGACTACAACAAAGGTCTTCTCACCCCAACATTAATAAACAAAATTATTGCGGAATGTAACACCCAAAAAATAATAGTGTTAATAGACCCCAAAAAGGATAATTTTTTTGAATACAAAAATGTAACACTATTCAAACCTAATTTAAAAGAGATTTTAGATGCCACAGGTTTAACTAACCCAACTGAAACGGAACTAAAAACAGCTACCGAAAAACTACGTATTGAACTTAATGCACAATTACTTATGGTAACACTTGCAGATAAAGGAATACTACTGTGCTCAGCCAAGGAAACCAAACTAATAACTGCTCAAAGTAGGAGCGTAGCAGATGTTTCGGGCGCTGGAGATACAGTAATAGCGACAGTTGCACTAAGTAGTTTGCAAAATTTATTATGGTCTGAAATAGCCATACTAAGTAACTTAGCAGGTGGCGCAGTATGCGAAAAAATGGGTGTAGCACCTATGAGTTGCGCAGAATTAATAGACGAAGTTAAAAAAAGCATAGTTCAATAATTTATTAATTGTTAAAAAATATTTTTAATTTAGTAATAATATATAAAAGTAGGTTCAGCATTTAAACTAAAATTACAATGAGGATATATTTACACGCAATACTCTTCTTTTTTTTATCTATAGCTTTAAACAGCGTTGCCCAACCTGGTGTGTATACAAGTAACGGAGGCTGTGGCGCACACACACCCGCACTAACTTCATCAATAAAGCCTACGGGCGGTAACACAATTATATGTGTATCATCTACACCTGCAGGTGTTTCTTTAACTACATCTAGTAGTGTGGGTGCAGTAATAGTTCCTGGCAACAATATCAAATATCTTATTTACACCGAGTACAGTTTATCTAACAGTGGTTTTATAGAACCAGGAAATCCGTTACCTACAGTGTTTAATCCTACTGTTCCTAATTATAACCAAATTACTTATTCGTTGGTATTGGTAGATACTTCAATAGCTAATGGCTGTAGAGACAGTTCGTGGGTTACAATGCAACTCACTCCATCATTAAACGGAGGAAACCTAACATTAAGTGCGTTAGATGCTGATGGAGATAACGTATACTGTCCTATACCAGGAGATCCTCTAGCAGGTAGCGATCCCATAAATTTTAAACCTCAATTTAATCTGCCGGCTGGTACCGATTTAACTGGGTACACATTTAATTTTAATATGGGTAACGGTACTACATTTACTCGTACCGATACTTCTACATTTGTATTTACGTATGCCACACAAGGTATATATAATGTAGTAATGACCACATTAAGCCCTGGAGGATGTTCGGGAAAAGATAGTGTAAAAATTACTTACATAACGGCTAACAATCTTACAATAGCAACTATATCGGGATCTCCTACTCGTTTTTGTGTACCTCAAAGTATTCAACCTACTTTAGCAGCGGGTTCTTTTTTTGATAGCTATGTGTGGAATTTTGGTGATAATACTCCTAACGTTACCACCACAACACCTACAGTTCCTCCTCACAACTATGCGGATAGTGGCAAATTTGTAATTACGGTAGGTGGTGTAAACGAATGCGCAGTAGGCGAAAGCGATTCTTATAATGTAATAGAGGGTATTAAAGGAGCAAAGGCTTATTTTACTAATAAAAATGGTGCTGGTGTAAGCACATTATTGGGCTGCGAACCCTTAGTAATGACCTTTAAAGACAGCTCTAAGTTTGTACCTAAAAACTGGGGATTGAGTAATGCTGTTATGGCTGCAGCACCATACAATAATCCAGGGCCGTATTATGTACGCTGGAATTTTGGCAACGGCAATACTCAAGATATTACCACCAAAAATGTTAGCCACGACCCTAGTAGCCCACAAACTTACAGCGCAGGCGTGTACACTGTAGAGCTTATAGCATATAGTTTTTGTGGGCGAGATACTATAAGAAAACAACTTATTGTAAACAAACCACCAGTAGCCAATTTTACTTACACCACCAACGGAATATGCTCACCAGTATTGGTAAGTAGTATATTAAATACATCAACAGATGTTGGTTATGCACCAACTTATGCTTGGACACTTAGTGGTACTAATATTGGCACTACGCTTAATGTTGCTAACCAAACACTTACTACAACAGGCTCTACATTAGTAAACGCACCATTAAAATTAGTGGTGACAAATAATTGTGGTAATTCGCAAAAAACAAACATAATATCTGCAAATCCTGCTGTAAGCCCCAATTTTACACTAAGTACTAATGCTATATGTGTAGGGCAATCTCTAACTGTTACTAACAGTAGTCAAGGTACTGGTTTAAGTTACAGTTGGAATTATGGAGGAAGTACCACACCTACATCTAACGCAGTAAATAGTCCAAGTACGCAAACGTATAACACGGTAGGCAAAGATACCGTACGCCTAACTTTAACAGGTGCTTGTGGCACAGCAAAATATAAATTACCAATAGTAGTTAAGCAATATCCTCGTGCAGATGTAACATCAGCAGATACTGTAATATGCCCAGGGGCAAATGCTAAGTTTACCAACGTTACTAATGGTGGCGCACTGTGCGGCACTTGCATTTATAGTTGGGTAAATGGGGCAAGTTCTAATCCATCAACATCTACCAATCCAGTATCAGAAATTATCCAGTATTCGGGTTCAGGCATTGCGTACGTAAAGCTTACCATTGATTCTATAGGCTGCAAAACTACTGACAGTATTATGGTGCGTGTAAACCCTCGTCCCTATACCAGTATAGCGGCAAGCAATGTTAGCGTGTGCTCACCCGATACAGTTACTTTTGTAAATAATAGTGTATTAAATATGGGCGATACTTATTATTGGGACTATGGTAATGGAGTTACAAGTACAGTATTTAATCCACAAATAACTCCACCTTTAATCTACAAGTCGTTTGATGACTCTATCGTAGTAGCTTATTTTAAAATATCATCAGGAACTAGTGGTTGTGTAGATAGTAATAAAGTTACTATTAACATACACCCTGTTCCTAAAACTAGCTTTACTAACTCAGATACGTTGTGTAACGGCAACGAACTTAGTTTTACTAATACTACACCCACTAACCTTACAGGAACATTGCAATACGCTTGGGATTTTGGAGATGGAGTAGCCTCAGTAGATATAAATCCTAAGCACATTTACTCAACATTGTTAGCCTCAGAAAAATTTAAAATTAAGGCCAAAAGCACCTCCCAATTTGGTTGCATACATACCTACACAGATTCTGTAGTTGTGTTGGCAATACCAGTGCCTATGTTTAATTTTCCTACTGTTTGCCAACAAGATAGCACCAATTTTGATGCAAGCCCGTCAATTGGTGCCACCAACTATGTGTGGAATTTTGGAGAGCCTAGCACAGGTTTAAGTAATAAATCTACACTTACGGCACCTAAACACCTATACACTACAGACGGTATATTTACTGTAAAATTAATTGCAAAGAACAGTTTTGGTTGTTCAGATAGTCTTTCTCAAACGGTAAAAGTTAATCCTAAACCAGTGGCTAATTTTACTAATGGTGGAGGAACGTGTGCTAAAACTCGTATTGTGTTTGACGATGTTTCCAGTACATCTATTACTAATTGGAGTTGGAATTTTGATGATCCTGCAAGTGGTGCAAATAATAGTGCAACTACAAATAGTCCCTCACATATTTACCCCAATCCTACTAACGTACCATTTAAAGTAACGTTAATAGTAACCAATAATTATGGCTGTAAAGATACCGTAAAAAAGGCAATATTAATATATCCTAAGCCAATAGCCGATTTTACTTTTGACACTGCGTGCGCTTATAAAGACATGCATTTTTATACACGAAGCCAAGTTTTTCCACCTGTTGGTGGAGGTTTAAATTTTGCATTATATGTTTGGACTTTTGGCGATGGTAATGGTGCAATTTTTAATCAAAACCCAACTTATGTGTACCAAAATGATACTGGTTTTACGGTAATGTTAGCAATACAAGATTTGTATAAATGTAAAGACACAATATTTAAACGTGTATTGGTACGAACAAGTCCTAAAGCAGGTTTTATATTAGATACCGTGTGTTTAGGATTACCCACCAACTTTACAGATACCATTACAACTAATAACCTTGCTACGACAGAATGGTTTTGGACATTTGGAAATGGGGACACTAGTACGCTTCAAAATCCACAGCATCAATACACTAATGCTGGTTTTTTTTCAACTAAACTCATAACTAAAGATAAGTTGAGCGGCTGTAGTTCTGAAGATGTACACACGGTACGAGTGCTAGATATAGCTCGCCCAAGTTTTATAAGCCAAGATACTATATGCGAGGGTGTTCCTGTGCAATATCAAAATTTTTCTACTGCTACAAGTGGTGCTATTATTAGTGGTTATGTATGGCATTTTGGAGACAACACATATAGTACTGCTACCAATCCAGCTCACACGTTTGATAGCTCGGGCGTATTTATAGATACTTTATTTGTAACTACTACTACAGGGTGTAATGCTTTTTATTTAGATACTATACTAGTAAATCCTCAACCCATCGCTAATTTTGGAGCAACTAATCTTTGTGATAAAAATAAAACTCAATTTACAGATAGCACTAAAATAAAATCGGGGCAAACCCTAAATTGGTTATGGAGTTTTGGAGATGGAGGATCTAGTTCGTTAGAAAATCCTACACACACCTATTCATCGCCAACAGTGTATAATGTAACATTTACAACCGAAAGCGATAAAGGTTGTAGAAGTACCATTAAAAAGAAAATAACCATACACCCCAATCCTGTAGCTTCTTTTACTACTAATTTGGCTTGTTTAACTGATAGTACACGCTTTACTAATACTTCAAGTATAAGTGTGGGTAGTACTATTGTAAAAAATTATTGGAATTTTGATGATGCAACTAAAGACAGTTTAGTAACTAATTTTAATCATTTGTTTAATTTGGTAAATGATACATTTAATGTACAATTAATAGTAATAAGCGACCAAGGTTGTAAAGATACTCTAGTACAAAAAGTAAACTTACTACCTATTGTTAAGTTTAATATTGATGCGTTAAACGCTGAAGGTTGCCAGCCATACAATGCAATGTTTGTAGACAGTAGTACTATAAGAAGTCCATCAACTATTAGTAACTGGAAGTGGGTATTTGATGATGGCGACATTAGTCTCGAAACTAATCCTAAGCATGTATATGTGCGAGATGGTACGTATAACGTAAGTTTAAACGTAATAACCTCTGACGGTTGCAAATTTACCCAAGCAATGCAATACCCTGTAATTGTGCATCCTCATCCCATAGCAAATTTTAACAACGATTATTACGAAACCGATGTTACCAATGCAAGTATGACCTTTGCCAACTCATCGGCCAACAGCGTACATTACTTATGGAATTTTGGAGATGGTACAACCTCTACACAAATAAACCCTTCGCACATTTTTCCCGATTCGGGTACATACATAGTACAATTAAACGTAGCCGATAATTTTGGTTGTATTGATAGTACTATAAAAACAATACGTGTAAACGGAATATATTCGTTGTATGTACCCAATTCGTTTACACCTAACCACGATGGTGTTAATGATGTGTTTAGAGCTTATGGCTATGGAATTTCTAATTATAAATTAGAAATATTTACCCGCTGGGGCGATAAAGTATTTAGTGCCAACAAATTGCTAGATGCTTGGGACGGCAAAAATGACGATGGAATAGATGCACCATTAGATACATACATATACAGAATATCTATTGACAGATTTGACGAATTGAAACCAAAATTATACACAGGTAACGTAACGTTGGTTCGTTAATTATTTTTTGACGAATAGCGTTATTTTTTATTGAATACGCCATACCCTCTTCAGGGTATATTTGGAGGCTGAAAAGCAAGTGTGTAGATATTTTTTAGAGTAAGAAAACGAATTGTATTTGTAACATAATATTATTTTGCCAATGAAGCTACTGCTACCGATTCTGTTTTGAGAAAAGATGCTAACGCTTATCGCCGTTGGAATTATTTTTGGAATAATCGTGTACAAAGTTTAAATAACACAAACTAACTATAGTGAATTAAATAAATTAACTTTGTTATAGCAGCATTGCTGTGTTTGTAACAGTATTAAAACTAAAACACTATGAAAAAACTACTACTATTAACCGCATGTGTTGCCGTTATAACAAGCACTAAAGCGCAAACCAACGTATATCATTCATTTGTCGATACTAACGCCACTTGGAACGTAACGTGGTCGAGTGCAAATACTTGTTTCCCCGCTAACTTTACATCAATAATAAACTATAGCTACACGGCCAATGGCACTGTAATGTATGGTGGTAAAACATATATTCAAATATTGCGCAACCAAATTTCTTCAAACAATTCAAATTGTAATTACACATTTCCTTATGCAACTACCATTTTAATACGAAATGATGTAGCTAACAAAAAAGTATATATTCAAGATCCATCTACATTACAAGACACTGTACTTTATGATTTTAATTTGTTGGTAGGAGATACTGTACCGCACTGGTTCACTAATCAGCGTAGTGCAAACGCCACTCCTTTTATTATACAATCAATAGATTCGGTATTAATAGGTAGTACATACCGCAAAAAATTTAATCTTAATAATACTTCTCAAGTTTTTTTTATTGAGGGTATAGGTAGCAGTAATGGCTTGTTTGAAGATTTTTTAATTTTTGAAGAATCTACAGTATTAAATTGTTACACCAATGATAACGTTACTTACGGAATATGTCCTATAGTGGGCTTAAATAAACAAAAAATACAAACACCAATATTGAGCGTACTTTCAAGCGTAACAAACGCCGAAACTATAGTAAACTATACCTTGCCAAGCACTACTAGCAGTGCTTGTTTGGAACTATATGATATTACAGGAGTATTAATAAAAAGTTGTGCGTTAAGTAGTGCTACAAATAGTTACCTACTTAATATGCAAGGTGTGGCAAAAGGGATTAAGCTATTAGTGCTAAAAACAAATGATGGATTTTTTGCTAAACAAAAACTAGTGTTTAACTAAACAATGTAATAATTTTGGCTATACTAAATTTTTAGTGATGAAGTTTATAAAGTATTTGGTGTTTAGTTTTTTAAACGCTTTTTATTTCGCGCTTCTATAGCTAAATGTACTGCTAAAGAACAATGTAAACGAGTATCATTAAGGTTAAATACTAAATTTTTTTTTGTTTAAAACCATTTTAAGCTAATCTCTCTATCGTTTTATTATAGCCGTAATTTTTTTGTATTGTAAAATACTAATACCCCACGGCATACACGTGGGTAGTGGTACTGTGCTAAAAATCATTTTGAATTTAGCTATGAATATGTATATTCGTAACAGAATTGGAATAGTAGGTTTGATTTATACTATTTTTGATTTTTAGTAAATAAAAATAGGCAGTTTTTTATTTTTGATTTCCATTGTTTAATTTAAGAATGACCTTAAATTATACAACATAAAGCAAAATGCAATATACAACGTTGTGAAACTGAACAATTAATAAACGATATGGCAAATATACTCAATACCAAAATATTAATTACTGGCGGAGCTGGTTTTATAGGTTGCAACTTAGCCCGATACTTTGTTACAAAGGCTTACGATGTGGTAGTACTTGATAATTTTAGTACTGGTTTCAAACATAATATTGCCGATTTATTATCACTCTCTAATTTTAAATTAATAGAGGGTGATATTACCGACTACGACACCTGCCTAAAAGCTACCGAAGGTGCTACGTATGTGCTACACCACGCTGCATTAGGCTCTGTTACACGTAGTATAGCTTTTCCGTTGGCTACCAATAAAGTAAATGTGGAGGGTTTTCTAAATGTAATGCAAGCTTGCGTAGCCAATAAGGTAAAACGTTTTATTTATGCATCTTCATCATCAGTATATGGTAGCGATGCCACTATGCCAAAGGTAGAACACATTACGGGTAATTTACTATCGCCGTATGCAGCCACCAAAAAAGCAAACGAAATGTATGCTGATGTATTTAGCCGTACTTATAATTTGGAAACAGTAGGCTTACGCTACTTTAATGTATTTGGCGATTATCAAAATCCGCTTGGGCAATATGCAGCCGTAATTCCACTATTTATACAAAGTGTACTAAAAAACGAATCGCCCATTATATTTGGCGACGGCGAAAATACCAGAGATTTTACTTACGTGCAAAATGTGGTTCAGGCCAATGTATGCGCTATTGAGGCCGATATGAGTGCGCAACAATCTATTGTGTGTAACGTAGCGTATGGCAGTACTATTTCTATCAATAATTTATTTACAACTATAGCAAAAATACTTAATGTAACTAACATACAGCCTACTTACCACCCACCACGCAAGGGCGATATTAAGGACAGTTATGCTAATATTTCGTTAGCTAAAAAATTGCTTAATTATTCTTCAATCATCAATGTAGAAGATGGTTTGAAACGAACTGTTGCATTTTATCAAAGCCATAAAACACAGTATTGATGCAACCTTTAGTAAGTATAATTACGGTATGTTATAATGCCGAAAAACATTTGGAACAATGTATGCAAAGTGTATTAACACAGGACTACCCCAACTTGGAATATATATTGGTGGACGGCAAATCAACCGATGGAACGCTAGCAATTATACAAAAAATAGCAACACAACACCCCAATGTAAACTATATAAGCGAAACCGACAAGGGCATATACGATGCTATGAACAAAGGTATAGCACTAGCAAAAGGGGATATAATAGCCTGCGTAAATGCCGATGATTTCTTGCTAGACGCTACTATTGTAAAAGGCGCAGTTGCATTAATGCAGGCATCAAACGCTGATGTGGTACATGGTAATATTGTACAACAAATAGAACTAGGGGGCAAACAGTATAGAAAAAACCAAACCTCTAACTTTGCTAATATTATGCGTAACATGGAGTTGGTGCAGGGTACAAGCTATTGGCGCAAAGAAGCAATAGAAAAAATAGGTACGTTTGACATTTCGTATAAAATAGTTGCCGATTATGATTACGTACTGCGAGGTGTAAAGTTAGGGCTAAACTATGTAATGAGTAACGACGTATGGTTAGTGTTTAGGATTGGTGGTATAAGTACTACTACTTGTAAAAGCAGTAAAGAAAATATGCGCCTAACCAAGGTGCATAATACGGGTACGTACTGGAATTATGTTAAGCGATACTATACATGTATTATAAAATCGTTCCTCAAAAAACGAATGAAAGCACAATTGCAAACGCCCGAATATTTATACAAAAAAGGTTGGATATAAATACGTGCAAATGATTGTAGGACATTATATATGGAGTGCTAATATTGGTGGTATTGAAAAAATAACACTAGACTTGGCCACGCAACAATTACGAAGTGGTATAACACCACATATACTGGTTGGTAAAAATAAAGGCGAATGGCTAAATAAGCTACACTCCTTTAAATACAGTAGTTGTGGCTTGAGTAACGGTTATATTACTTCATTAAAATCTATGCGCATAATGCGTATTTTTTTTGCCGCGGTAGATGTAATTCATCTACATACGTTTCACCCAATGGTGTATTTGTTTGCAATACTAAGTCGTAAAAAAATAGTGTACCACATACATGGTAACTGGACAAGTGGGCGTACCGAAAAATGGACAGATGTAATTAAACGATACGTGTTGAGGTTTTTTTTAACTCGCTTCTGCAGTCATCTTATTTTTAATTCGCATTATACACAGCAACGTTTTAGTAAGCAATTTAAGCTAAGTGCAACACTACCACAGACAGTTGTTCATAACGGAATAAATGCACAAGAATTACTTGTAAATAACCCGCAAAACACTACATTTATAGTAGGTACATGTGGCAGATTAGCCACTGTAAAGCGTATGGATAGAGTGCTTATAGCATTTAGATTGTTTGCACGAAACAGATCCAATATACAACTTAACATAGTGGGAGATGGACCGCTACTAGCCGAGTTAAAATTATTAGCTAAGAAGTTAGGTATAAGTAGCTTAGTTAATTTTGTAGGAAGTGTACCCAATGCAACTAACGAAATAGCACAATTTACTGTAACAGTATTAGGTAGCCAAGGTGAATCGTTTGGCTTGGTAGCACTAGAAAGTTTGAACCAAAATAAACCTACCTTAGTTTTTAACGATGGGGGAGGACTAACCGAAATTATACAATTAGTTGATGCTAAAAATATAGCCTACGACGAAGACGATATGGCGTGCTTGTTGGGCGTGTATTACATACAATGGCAAAATAATAATTTGCATTTTAAATTTGACGCAACGTTAAAACAACACTTTTCTATTACCTATTTTGAACAGCAAATAAGTGGCATCTATAGCACTTTATAACTACAAATACGCTAACAAACTTTGTACAGAGTTAACTGCACTATAGCGTTTGTTGGGCAAGTGTAACTCATCAATAAATGTTTGATTACCTGCTAATAATAAGTGCACATTTTTATTAGAGTTTAATATAGTTACCAAATTATTATGCGCATTTGCCTGCGAATTACTAAGCACATAAAAACTAAGCAGATAGTCTGTTTTTATTAATGAAAGTAATTTTTCAACACTTTCATAAGGTACATTTTGCCCTAAATATACGGTTCTATGCCCATGCAAACGTATTATGTAATTGGCAAACAACAAGCCTATTTCGTGCCACTCATCGGGGGGTAAGTACAATAAAAACTGTTTGTTTTTTTCTTTTTTTGGTTTGAGACCATCAGTAGCTACCATTATTTTTTGGCGTATAATAGCTGTAGCAAAATGCTCTTGAAACGAGGAGCTTTTATCTACCGTCCACATATAACCTACTTTAGTTAAAAACGGATATACCACATTAAGCATAGCTTCGTATATGCCCAGTTTAGTAGTTATTAGTTGAAACGTTTTTTCAAATTCGGTTTCGTTTACTGCTAGCGTAGCACTTATTAAATCGTTAATGTATGAAATATAATTAACATTACTGTTATTAGTGTTAGCAAATTGTTCTTCTAGTTTTTTATTAAATTCGGTAGGAGATAGAGCAGCAACTTTAGATATTTTAATGCCGTTAGCAATTAAGGTGGCAACATTGAGTATTTTTTTTACTTGTGCATCGTCATAATACCTAATATTAGTAGCGGTACGGTGCGGTACTATAAGTGCGTAGCGTTTTTCCCATATACGTATAGTATGAGCTTTTATGCCAGTAAGACGCTCTACATCAAGTATTTGATAGTATTCCAATGTGTTTAGTTTTTTTTTATCAAACTTAAACAAAATACTAACTAATTAAAATATGTTTTTTAATTAATTTTAATTACGCTAAACTCAATTATTAATACTCCTATTTTACAGTAATTGTTTTGCGTGTTACCACCGCTACCGAAAAACAACCTAGTGCCTTGTAACGAGGTTCTTTACTGCCTTTGTGGGTAACATTTACTACATTGCTTGGGGTGTTGGTGGTAGGGCTAGCAAATAAACCTGTATTATTTATTTGTGCTAATGCTAAATTAAAAAACACATATCCAAATTGATCTATTGCATGAGCCTCTACAGTAATTACGTCTCCTTTGTAAAAATTTTCTGGGCTTAATGCATCTATTATTGGCGGTATAACTAAAGAGCCATCGGTACCTGGTCCAAATGCGGCATCGTAGCAAGTAACTATGTTTTTGGGTATGCCTATAAGTTTACCATTGCGATAGGTTTTAAACCACGTAAAGTTTGGGCGTCCGCTTAGGTCGCGGGCTTTCATGTCTAGTTTGTAGCGCATTGCACCTGTACTATCGTTTTTAGCTTCTTTGCTCCACAATGAATCTATTTTTAATACATCATCGCTAAAACTATAAGCTTCGTATTGTTCGCCTTGTGTTTTTATAATTAATTTATGTAATAAAAAGGGTAGTGTAAGGCGTGAGGTAAGTATGTTGCTTGCATCGGGTTTCCAAGTATAATCTCCTGTATTGTTGGGGTCGGTAAAGATTAATGTACGTTGTGTTTCTATTGTTGTATAGGGTGGGAATGCGGGTATGGTGGTTTCTAAAGTTACTGTAGCGCCTGTTACTGCGGGCGCAGGACTGTTATCAAAATAAGGTTGTGTGGTACGTAGTTTTATTGTTTGCGGTAGCGTGTCATTATTCAAAAAAGCATCCACCACTAATTGTGCTTCGCCCTCTTGTAGTTGTACTGTAATTACTTTTTCGCAACTGCTCAGTAGTGTAGTGGCAAGTAATAGGTAGAGTATGTTTTTCATGTGTAAAATAATTTGTTTAGTAAGTAGTTGTATTTATTGTATTAAAACTTAAAATTGTACGTAATACCAGGTATAGGACGTGCTATAATACTATAACGTACTGCCTCTGTTACCGATGGATTAGTAGCACTGCGTTGAAAATAAATACTAAACGGATTTTGTTGGTTATATACATTATACACACTAAATACCCAGTTGCTTTCGTAGGTAGGTTTCTTGCACACTTTGGCTAATATGCCTGGTATGGTGTACCAACGCGCGTTCTTTTTACTATTGGTTATTTGAAACGAAATATCTAACCTATGGTATGCAGGTATGCGCACGTTGTTACGGTAGTTATACGTATTGTTTGGTATAACCAACCCTTGCACCGTGGCACGTGTAGTAGGGAATGTAGCAGGCGTACCCGAGCTATATATAAAGTTGGCAGATAGTGTGTATTTAGGATTAAAATCGTAGTTAGCAATAACGTTTAATGTATGCGGTTTGTCGTAACGGTTAGGGTACCAATTGCCATTATTAATAGTAGATACCTTGCGTTCGGAACGTGCTAAGGTGTAGCTTATCCATCCATTAAACTTTCCGCGCGATTTTTTTAAGTACACTTCCAAACCATACGCACGTCCTTTACCGTTTACCAATTCGCCCTCCAATAGTTTGTTGAGTAGTAAGTTAGCACCATCTACATAATCTACTTGGTTGCGCATATCTTTATAATATACCTCTACCGATGTTTCGTACGTATTGTCTTTTAAGTTTTTAAAATAACCCAAAGTGTATTGGTCGGCCTGCTGTGGCTTAGTGTTTACGGTAGCTGGCGTCCATACGTCCAATGGGGTTGATGCTGTAGTGTTGCTTATTAAATGCAAATATTGGTTCATACGATTGTAACTTGCTTTAAGCGAACTACTTTCGTTTAACTCATATTTTACACTTAGGCGAGGCTCCAAATTAAAATACGAATGTTGCACTTCGCCTTTGGCATAAGTAGTGCTACCGCCTACTGCAAGCGTATCGCGTTTAAAATTACCTACTGTATCTTTGTAATTATACACCGTGCCAGGTCCTATGTTTATCCAGTTGCTAGCACGCAGGCCGTACTGTGCAGAGAATCGGCCAGTAATCATTTGCTCGTTGCCTATGTATGCTGAGTTTTCGATGGTATATTTTTTAGCATCACCAAAACTTGTTTTAGGTTCGCTACCACTACTCTGGAAGGTAAACAAACCTGGGTCAAATGTATAAAAGGTAGAATTTACGCCAAATGTAATGGTGTTTTTACTATTTAAGAAATAACTAAATTCGGGTTTGATGGAGTAATTAATAATGTTCGATTTCCATTTAAACCCGCTGGTATCATTACCTACGCCCAACGAATAGTTGTAGTTGCTATATATTAATGATACGTTACTAAATATTTTCGGGTTAAATACGTGGCTATAACGCACTGTTGCTGTTTGGTTGCCCCAATCAAAACCAAAGCCTTGTTTGCCTCCAAACTTAAATTTATCCTTACCCAAATAACCCGATACATACACACGGTCTTTATCAGTAATTATGTAACTTGCTTTTAATGTAAGGTCGTAAAAGTAAGCAATGGCGGTATTTATAGCCTCATTTTTAGAAAACGGAAAAAACAATTGGTCAAAATAACTACGGCGACCCGCTATCAAAAACGAACCTTTGTTTTTAACAATAGGGCCTTCTAATGCAAAGCGAGAAAATATAGTACCAATACCGCCCGAACCGCTCCATTCCTTGTTGTTACCGTCTTTCATACGTACATCTAGCAAAGATGATAATCTACCGCCATACTGTGCAGGAATACCACCTTTTACCAGTTTTACATCTTTTACAGCATCGGGGTTAAACACCGAGAAGAACCCAAACAAGTGCGACGATTGAAACACAGGAGCTTCGTCCAACAATATTAAATTTTGATCAACCCCACCGCCACGTACATTAAACCCACTTGCTCCCTCGCCCACGGTAGATACGCCTGGCAATAGCTGTATGGCACGCAGTACATCTACCTCGCCAAGTAATGCAGGTATTTTGTTTATTTGTTTTATGTCGAGTTTTTGCACACTCATTTCCATACTTTTTACGTTGTTGTCGCGTGCTTCGGCTTGTATAACTACTTCTTTTAAGTCAGTGTTTTTTTCGGATAATTCTATGTTTAATTTTACATCATCGGTTGTTAAATCTATAGGAAACGTTTGCACTGCATAACCTACGTAACTCACGCTTACGGTATATTTGCCACTGGGTAATGTAAGCGAGTAAAACCCATATACATTGGCTGCTGCACCTACTCCTGCAAGCTCGGTAACGGCTACTGGCGCACCTATCAAACTCTCTCCGTTTTTAGCATCTTTAATAGTACCACTTATGGTATGTTTTTGTGCAAGTGCAACAGATGTGGTTAATGCAATAATAAATAGTGCGTAAATGTGTAATTTCATTTTTGTTGAATAATTTGAACTTTTAATTCGATAAAAATAAGTATTATTTTAACACCAATATGAATAACATTACACCATAAAAACGTTTTTAATAAAAAATGTTTCCTTTAGGTTTGTTCGGGTTTTTTAAGGTTCGTTTTTTAATTTTTACTACCATTAGCAATTAGATCAGTAAAACTAATATATAGATAGTACAAAGCAAAACCGCCCTACTTGTCATGCAACAAGTAGGGCGGTTTGTTTAACGTTATATTTTTGTATATAACTATAAATTTAATTACTTAATTAGCGTAGCTCCTGCAACGGCTAAGGTATGATCATATTCTACATTACTACCGCTTACGCCTATTGCTCCTATTACCTCTCCAATTGCGTTTTTAATTACAACTCCACTAGGGAAGGTTATTAGTCCACCATTTGAATGTTCTATGTTAAATAATGGAGTATTTGGTTGTGTTAATGGTGTAAGTACTGCAGTATTTATTGTAAATCAAGCCGATGTTTTTGCTTTTTTTTGTGATATGTCTATAGAGCCAATCTACGCTCCGTCCATACCTAAAAATGCAACTAAATTAGCAACTGCATCTACAATGCAAATATCTATTTTAGTATTAATTTCGATAGCCTTAGTTTTTGTGGTAGCTATTGCTATTTCTGCTTGCGCTAATGTAATGTTCATTTTAAAATTGTTGTCTATCAATTATGTTTATTGTACTTAATATACTATAGTATAAACGTGGTATCTAAACTAATAGGAACTGCACTCAATGCCTTTGATACAGGGCAACCTGCTTTGGCACCATTGGCTAGTTCTACAAACATTGCCTCTGTCATACCTGGTACTTTGCCCTCTAATTTTAATGCTATTCCTGTTATACCAAAACCTCCCTCTACCGCGTCTAACGTTACGGTGGCATTGGTTTTTATTTCATCGGCAACAAAGCCAGCTTGCGCTACAGCAAAACTTAGTGCCATAGCAAAACAGCCTGCATGTGCCGCAGCTATTAGCTCTTCGGGGTTGGTACCTAATTTACCATCTTCGTTTTCAAAACGAGTTTTGAAACTGTAGGGTGTGTTATCAAAAAATTTGTTTGATGTATTTAATACACCATTTCCTTGCGCACCAGTGCCATTCCACACTGCGGTTGCATTTTTTTTCATTGCCATGTTTTCTGTTTTTTGTTTAAGGGTTAATTATTTTTTTTCTCTTTGGTAATAACTTATTATACTTGCTTTGGCAATGGTGTTTTGCCATAAAAAATAACCTACCACAGCAGCATTGGTAGTAGCTGGGTTCATTCCCATTTTATCTAAACCTAGTTTATCTACTTTTAACGCATGTATGGTTATAATGTATTGGTGTAAGCCATGTCCTTCGGGCGGACAAGGGCCACCATAGCCTGCCACGCCATAGTCGGTTAGGCTTTGAATAGCACCTTTGGGAGCAAGGTTTAATGCAACATTGCCTGCATTGGTTACTAATTCGTTTACATTAGCAGGAATATCAGTTATTACCCAGTGCCAAAAACCACTACCCGTTGGTGCATCGGGGTCGTACATTGTTATTGCAAAACTTTTAGTTCCCTCAGGCGCATTAGCCCACGATAATTGTGGCGATTCGTTTTTGCCTGAGCAACCAAAGCCTCCAAACTCTTGTGTTTTGGTAGCTTGCCCGCCTAAATCTTTACTACTTAATGTAAATGTTTTTTGAGCAAATGATACACTTGCAGCTAATAATAAACTGGTTAATACTGTTGTTTTTTTCATTGTAGAAATAATTAGTTGATTATAAATTTGTATTACAAATGTAATTATGCTACTCATTTTGTAGTGTAGTGTGCGGTTCTAAAAATGTTGCTAAAAGTTCATTTTATCTAACTGAAATTGTTTGGGAGTAGTATTAAATTTTTGTTTGAATGCTTGCGTAAAACTAGATAAACTTTCAAACCCAATTTGGGTATATATATCTATAGGACGTTTGTTTTTAGTTCCCAACAAATATGCCGAATGTGCTAAGCGTTGCTCTTGAAACCACCTAATGGGGCTTGTTTCGTAGTGGTTTTCAAAATTGCGTTTAAATGTAGAACTACTCATATTGCACAAAAATGAAAGTTCTTGGATGGTTAAATTATTTAATCTATTATTCTCTATTACATCTTTGAATTTTAGTGCAAAATTATCTTCGTTTACTATAAAATTTTCAATAAATGCTTTTCCTTTTTTATAAATTAAGTACAATAATATTTCTTCTAATTTTAGTTGCAATAATTTTTCTTGTAACGATGTGGGTTGCGTAAGAATATGTTTTAAACTTGCTACAAAATTTTCAATAAAATCGTCGTATTTACATATATGATAGGGTGTATGAACTTTGGTATTAAGAATGTTGAGTTTGTTTTTGGTTGCAAAATTTAAAATTGCCTCATCAGTAAAAAACAATAAAATACTGTGGTAGTTATTACTTGGCGAAAGTGTTTCGCTCATTAAGCAATTGCCCGATTTAATAAGCATAAACTTATCGTTGCCAATGGTAACAGTTTCATCGTGGGTAATTAATTCTTTACTTCCTTCTACCAAAAAACTAAATACGTTTTTGGTAAGTGCTACTTTGTTTTTTAGGCACGCACTATTAATATAATAATCGTACACCTGCACTTTTTGCTCATTTTCTTGTAATATATCGTTGGGTAATTGCTGAATGTTCATTGCTGTTATTTTAAATTACGAGTAGCATATTCAATAGTTTTTTTTAAACTGCATCAAATATAGCAAACCTATTTTGCTGTGTAGTTTTTACAATTAATTATACCTTATAAATTACATTTGTACCCACACTTGCCTCACATTAATTATATGATATCGCCCACTGTAACCATAAAACCCATACTCTTACCTAATGCGCTTAATGTGCAAGTAGATATGCTTATGCTAAATGAGCTACACCCCTTAATAAGTGGGAACAAATATTTTAAATTATTATATAACATATCGCAAGCCCAAGCGCAAGGTGCAACCACCTTAGTAAGCATGGGTGGTGCATATAGCAACCATTTGGTAGCATTGGCGGTAGCTGGGTATACGCAAGGCTTTAAAACAAAAGCATATATACGTGGCGAAAAAAACGAAGTGCTTAATTCACATTTAAGTATTTGTGCGCAACATAATATGGAGTTAGAATATGTATCTCGCACAGTCTACGCTACACTAAGAAATAATTATACGCCACAAAACCCCAATGAATACTGGATACCCGAGGGTGGAGGTAATGCCTTAGGTGCTGTGGGGTGCGAGCATATACCAAAATTTACTTTACTTAATACAATTACTGCACACTATAATTTTGATATAAATAGTACTACGCCAACAAACGAATTATTTACAAATAATTATTACAATTATTGCGTGTGCGCTTGTGGCACAGGCACTACCTTAGCAGGCATTATTAGGGCATTACAACATACGCAGGTACATACGTTGGGCATACAAGTACTAAAAGGAAATAATTATTTAACCAACGAATTAATACAAAAATATAACATAACACCATGTGCGTTATGGAGTATAAACGAAGATTTTCATTGTGGTGGATATGCTAAAACGCCTACATACTTAACTGAGTTTGTACAACAACAATCAGTAGTACATAATGTAGCCTTAGAAAATATTTATACAGGTAAAATGTTGTATGCGGTACACCAATTACTTCATCAAAATTATTTTAAACCCAACTCACGTATTTTATTAATACAGTCGGGGGGCGTTCATTAGCAAGACTTACGCTTTGTTTACAGATACTAATAGTTCTTGTTTTTCGGCTAAAAAAAACACGCTTATTAATACAATAAATATAAACGGCGATTGTACAAAGCCCATTAATTCGCGCGAGAATAAATACGCTTGTCGCCCATCAATGCCCAATAAATGCGTATTATTTAGCGCATAAGCTACTACTACTACTGTTAGGTAAGCAATGGCGGTGTACAACAAATATTTTTTTGGTTTAAATAATAGTGTAACGCTTGCTAGGCTTACTCCTAAATAAAGGAATACGAACAATGCGGTAAGCGTATATTTAAAATAATACAAGCGAGCATAGTCCCAATGCTCAAAATAGCTAAGGTTGGCGGGCATTTGCCACTCGTTACGTTTGTAATAAATATCAATGAGTTCGTAATTAATATTTACAAACACATAATCTCGTATATAACCTACAAAAAACAATACAACAAAACACACGCCCAATAGTGCATATTTTAGTAACGTGTTTTGTTGTATGTAGTGTAACATTTATTGTTTTTTAGGATAATCAATAGTATAATGTAAACCTACGCTTTCATGTCGTTGCATAGCTGCTTTAGTTATTAAATATGCTACTTTGGTAAGGTTGCGCAGCTCGCATAGTTGTACCGATACGGTAGTTTTTTGGTACAATAATTCGGCTTCATTGTGTATAATGAGTAAGCGGTCAAACGCACGTTTTAAACGCAAATTACTACGTACTATACCCACGTAGTTGGTCATTATTGTTTGTACTTCGCGCTTGCTTTGTGTAAGTAATACTAGCTCTTCGGGGCTTGCAGTGCGTGAGGCGTTCCAGTCGGGGAGTTGTGTTTTATACTCAACAATATTAACTATAGTAGCAGCGTGTAATGCCGCACGGTGCGAATACACTAGGGCTTCCAACAACGAGTTACTTGCTAAGCGGTTAGCGCCATGTAAGCCTGTGCTTGAGCATTCGCCTACGGCATATAAATTTTGTATGCTCGATTGTGCGTGCTCGTTTACCTTAATACCGCCACACATATAATGTGCCGATGGTACTACGGGAATCATCTGTGTGGCAACATCAATACCTATTGACGCGCATTTGGCACGTATGTTAGGGAAATGTTTTTCAAATTCTACGCTATCCAAATGTCTGCAATCCAAATATACGTAGTCTTGCCCACGTGTTTTCATTTCGTTATCAATGGCACGTGCTACAATATCTCGTGGCGCTAACGATTCTCGTTCGTCGTATTTGTGCATAAATTTTTCGCCATCAATTGTTTTTAGTACCGCTCCAAAGCCACGTACCGCTTCACTTATAAGGTAGGCGGGTTTTTCGGCAGGGTTGTATAACGATGTAGGGTGAAACTGTACAAACTCCATTCCGTTTATTTTCCCTTTGGCTCTATACACCATCGCTACCCCGTCGCCAGTTGCTATGGTAGGGTTGGTAGTGCTTTCGTACACGTGCCCTGCGCCACCGCTTGCCATTAGGGTTATTTTGGCTAATATAGTTTCCGTTTGTTGGGTGTGCATATTAAGCATATACGCACCGTAGCATTGCACGTTTTTGGTTTTGCTATTTACAAATTCGCCTAAGTGATGTTGCGTAATAATATCCAGTGCGTAGTAGTGTGTGGCTATTTCTATGTTGGGGTGGCTTTGTGCTTGCTGCAATAGTGCACGTTCTATTTCCCAGCCTGTATTGTCTTTGTGGTGCAATATGCGGTGTGCGCTATGTCCGCCTTCTTTGGCCAAATCATATTTGCCTTGGTCGTCTTTATCAAACGATGTACCCCATTTAATGAGTTCATTTATTCTATCAGTAGCCTCCGTAACTACTATTCGTACTGCGGCTTCATCGTTAATATAATCGCCTGCATTAAGCGTGTCTTGTATGTGTTTTTCGTAGTTATCGTCAATGCCAGCAAATTTCATTACGCCAGCTATACCACCTTGTGCGTACTTGGTATTGGTTTCGTCGGCATTACTTTTGGTTACCATTAATACCTTGCCGTAAGCAGCTACTTTGAGCGCGTAGCTTATGCCTGCTATGCCCGAACCTATTATTAAAAAATCTACTTTGCGTTGCATACTTTGTTATTTATATTGTACACAAAGTTACGAATTATAAGGGATAAGTTATAAGTGTGTTTACAACCATACAGCTACTCATAACTTACCTCTTAGCAAAGCTATCTGCTCTTGCAAAATTCCACAACATCTAACATATAGCTTTTGTAGATTAGTAAACGGGTAAATTGCGTTTTTAATTTACGATTTACTGAGGATAAAAATTTATTAAGTTACTTTATACTTGTACTATTTAATATTTGCAATTGTAAATAAGTGTAAAATGTTGAAAATAAAAAAGCGTTATGACAATTATCATAACGCTTTTTAGTAACCGAGATTAATTTGATTACTCTACAATTAATTTTTTTACGATTTTGTTTCCGTTTGATGTAAGTACTACTAAATAAACACCACTTGTTAGTTTAGCAGTATTTATATCATAGCTATGTTCTCCTTGGTTAAGGCTTCCTTCAACTATTTGATTAACAGTTTGCCCTAGCAAGTTAGTAACTGCAATATTAACCGTAGCTGTTTTTTCTAATTCAAAATAAAGCGTGGCTTGTGTAGTAGCTGGGTTAGGACTTAGTGAAAAACTATTTAAAGATGCGGCCGTATTTTTTACGCTAGTAACTATACTCGCTATTTGCACATCATCAACAAAAAAATTATTGCCGTTACCTCCGGTAAATACAAATTTAAAGCGAACGTTAGGTTTGTTAGAAATAACTCCCAAATTAACAGTAGCCAATTTCCATTCTGTAACAGAACCCGCTGTAGGAATATAACTTGCTAATTCCTCATGGCCTAATATGGGGCTTAAGTTGGTAGCTGTACTTGATGTATTGGCTATTTTAGTAAACTTAGATGTGCCTACAAATCCAATATTACAGTCGCTTTGTACATACATTTCTACCTTATCATTATCAGTTGATTGTACTGCCGAAAATGCGTATCTAAATTTTAATTGAGCACTCGTAACTCCTGTAAAATCAATAGCGGGAGATATTACTTCGTCAGACATTTTAGAATTACTCACGTAATTATTCAACATCATAGAGCGTGAGCCTGCATAACCGGTTGTACCCGTGTTTTGAAACTTGGCAGCGTCATTATCTTTATTTAGTACTAACCAATTTTGCGCAAATGTATTAGGGTCTTCAAAACTATCTCCATACACAGTCGCAGGTATTCCGCTAGCATTATCCAACACTATTATGTAACCAGTTTTGGTAATAGTAGATGAACCAGTTGCATTGGTTGTAGTATAATTTACATCATATACTCCTGCTGTATTATACTTAATAGTATCTGTATTTTTTATTGATGTGGCAGGCGTTCCTCCCTGAAAACTCCAAGAGTACGATGTAGGTATTCCATTATAACTATTGTCTGTAAATACAACATTATTACCCTTGCATATTATTTTATAATTAGTGGGTGTATATTCTGCTTTAGGTATGCAGGTTGTAGTTGTATTCAATACTCCTGTTGCTGTCATATTATTGGCACTCCACAAGTTATTACGACCAGATGTTGAACTATTTAATGCAGCGTTCATACGTGTACATTGCCCTGTACTAAACGCTGCTTGGCATGCACCTGTGGTATAATCCATATAATTAAAATACATTTCTCCATCAGCACCTGCACCACAAGTGTTATTAGCGTGCCATGGGTAGGCTGGGCAAAAACTTTGGTTAGCATTTTCGTGTACTGGTGTATCACTTACCAAATCATTACCACAAGGTTGGTCTCCCCATATATGACGCAAATTAAGCCAGTGTCCAATTTCGTGATTGGCAGTGCTACCCAAATCGCTTGCATTAGCTGTACCAATAGTTCCAAAATAATCATGACGAATAACTAAACCATCTGTACTGGCAGCACCACCAGGAAACTGTGCATAGCCCAAAATTATACCTGCAGTACCCCCCGAACCAGATTCAATACCCTTAACCAACCAAATATTTAAGTATTTATTACTTGGCCAATACACCACTTTTTTTACATCGTCTCTATTGGCTGTTTGATTAGTTAAACTGGTGTATGTGCGTGTAATACCTTCTGTACAGTTTCCTGTAGGGTCTAATTTTGCTAAACGAAACTCTATGTTAGCAGTACCACATATTGGTAAAAATTGCGTGGGTATATTTATTTTGTTCATATTAGTATAACTATACGCTTCGTTCATAACGCGTATTTGGTCGTCTATTTGCGCTTTACTAATATTCTCAACACCACCTACATGTAACACGTGTACTACCACAGGTATAATTTTAGTTACAGATTGTGCTTGTTTTTGGGTAGCATTATTTGCTATGTATGCAGCTATTTCGGCTTCATAGGCAGCACGTTTAATATCCAATGAAGGGTCTTTTTTTGCCATTTCTGCACGATGTTCCTCAGTAAAACAGGGTATAATTTTGTCAGATTGTGCCATAGTAGTGCTCGCTATTAATAACGTGGCAACTAAAGTGTATATATTTTTCATTTTATAATTTGGTTTTAATTTTTTTAATAATCAAACTTACTATTTTATTAATAAAGTAGCACTATAAATTGTTAAGTGGTAAACATTTGCTCCAAATCGGCAATAAGGTCCTCTATTTCTTCAATACCTACACTCAATCTTATTAACGAATCTACCACGCCTGCTTTTTCGCGTTCGGCTTGTGGTATAGATGCGTGAGTCATAGTTGCTGGGTGACTTAGCAATGATTCTACACCACCCAACGACTCGGCTAACGAAAATACTTTAGCTGCCGATGCTATTTTAAAGGCTTCGTCTTTGCTATTCCCTTTGAGTGTAAACGACATCATTCCTCCAAAATCTTTCATTTGTTTTTTGGCAATAGCGTGGTTAGGGTGGTCTTCAAAACCTGGCCAATATACTTTATCTACACGCGGGTGGTTGCGTAAGTAATGTGCCACTACTTTGCCGTTGGCACAATGTGCTTTCATGCGTACGTGCAATGTTTTTACACCACGCAATACCAAAAAACTATCCATAGGGCCTGGTGTAGCACCGCACGAATTATGTATAAATGCTAATTGCTCGTAAATACTGTCGTTGCTTGTAAGCAAAGCTCCCATTACCACATCGGAATGTCCACCCAAGTATTTGGTTACGGAGTGCATTACTACATCGGCCCCCAAGGCCAATGGATTTTGTAAGTACGGCGATGCAAATGTATTATCAACACAAAGCATCAGGTTATGTTTTTTGCTTACAGCAGCAAAGGCTTCTATATCGGCTATTTGGCAAGTAGGATTGGTAGGTGTTTCCAACCATATTAGTTTTGTATTGGCGTTAATACACGCCTCAACTGCTGAGGTATTTAGTGTATTTACAAAATGAAATTTAATACCCAAACGCGCATACACCTTAGTAAACATACGGTACGTGCCACCATATATATCATCGCCTGCTATTACTTCATCGCCTGGGTTTAATAATTTTATAACAGCATCAACCGCTCCCATTCCACTACTAAAGCACAAGCCATGTTTTGCACCTTCGAGCGAAGCCAAACATTTTTCCAAAGCCGACCGTGTAGGATTTTTACCACGTGCATACGCATAGCCTTTGTGTACGCCTGGTATAGGTTGTACGTATGTGCTGGTTTGGTATATAGGAGTCATAATAGCGCCTGTGGTAGGGTCGGGCTCTTGACCTGCATGTATAGCACGTGTGCCAAAACCCATAGTGTTGTAATGTTCCATAATTTTGTAATTAATTTTTTATTGATAAATAATATTTATTACAAATTTACAATCATTTATTGATTTTTTAAGACTTGATTTTTGATAACAACACAAACTATTTTACTAACATTGCACGCATGAAAATAGCTGTAAATACACGATTACTCTTGCCCAACAAATTGGAGGGCATTGGGTGGTTTATGTACGAAACCTTGCAGCGCATAGTAACACAGCACCCCCAGCATGAGTTTGTATTTATATTTGATAGGCCTTACTCCCCCGAATTTATATTTGCACCCAATGTAACCCCTGTGGTTATTGGTCCGCCAGCTAGGCACCCATTTTTGTTTTATGCTTGGTTTGAGTTATCAGTGGCGTACATTATAAAAAAACACAGGTGCGATTTGTTTTTATCGCCCGATGGATATTTGTCACTAAGGAGTAATGTAAAACAGTTGGCGGTAATACACGACTTATGTTTTATGCACTACCCACAAGACATAAAGTGGATATACGCCAAATATTTAGTTTATTTCTTCCCTAAGTTTGCACGCAAAGCACATCGCATAGCCACTGTATCTAACTACAGTAAGCATGATATTAATAAGCAATATAACATACCGCTACACAAAATAGATGTAGTATATAATGGTGTAAACGAAGCGTTTAAACCATTATCAATAGCCGAACAAGAACTCGTAAAAGCTAAGTATAGCAAGGGTTATATGTATTTTGTATATGTAGGCGCATTGCACCCACGCAAAAACATAGCACGTTTATTACAAGCGTATGATGCGTTTTGCACGGCATCAAAAAGTGATGTGAAACTAATAATAGTAGGCGAAAAACAATGGTGGAATGCACATTTGCAAAATGTATATAACGGCACTGCACACAAACAAAACATATTATTTACAGGCAGGCTAAGCACCGAGGAATTAAACAAGGTATTGGCATCGGCCTTGGCACTTACATACATACCTTATTTTGAAGGATTTGGTATACCAATACTAGAGGGGTTTAAATGCCAAATACCTGTTATAACCAGCAACAGCACCTCCATGCCCGAAGTTGCTGGAGATGCTGCACTATTGATAAATCCATTTAATGTACACGAAATAGTAGATGCTATGCTAAGCGTGTATAACAGCGCTGAATTACGTACACAACTTGTAAACAAAGGCACAGTGCAACTCAATAATTTTAGTTGGCAACAAAGTGCCGATTTATTATGGCAAAGTATTGAAAAATGTATACAAGAGTAACTACATTTGTATTGCAAAATAAAAGTAAACCCAAAATTTTTTAGTAATGAAAACTTCAGTAATACGCAAAGCACATTTTAATGCCGCACACCGATTAAACAATCCTGCATGGGATAGCGAAACAAACAAGCGAGTGTTTGGTAAATGTAACAACGACAATTATCATGGGCATAATTATAATTTGTTTGTAAAAATTACAGGCGATATTAACCCTGATACGGGCTATGTATTTGACTTAGGGATATTAAGCAATCTGATAAAAAAACATATAGAAGAACCGTTTGACCACCGCAACCTAAACCTTGACACCGTTGAGTTTAAAGACCTTAACCCCACTGCCGAAAATATTGCATTGGTTATTTACAACAAACTACGTGCACAAATAGACACTGCCTACGATATAAAGATAACGCTATACGAAACCGAAAATAATTTTGTAGAGTACCCTGCGTCTTAGTTAGTAGCAGGGTTACTAATGCGCTGTGTAAAATTGTCTTTATGTTTTGGTTGAATTAATTCTTTTTAGTGATAACCAAGAGAACGCTTCTCTTAGTTGTTTTGATTTTAGTTATTGTTGTTTGGTTTTTTAATAGTTTATTGTATAGTAGGCAGAATCTCCTACAACTTTAATTTGGTTATCAAAAGAAACATCCGTTATTTTAATACCATTACGATATACTTGATAATCAAACCCACCACCTACATAATCAGGACTTTTTGAACTTTTATCACCTCTAAACACACCTCTAATTATTGTATTATTTTGCTTTCCAGTAAACCTTAAATAACTTGAAACAATTAAGCTGTCCTTATCATTTAAGTAATTAATATTATTTAACGTTATAACTACAGGAAATTGCTTGTAAACACCTACTGTAAATATTTTACGTTCGTCGTGTATGGTAGCAGTTTCGCTAGGTGCACTTAATCCTGTAAACACAGTGGTAAATCCATTTTGTTCAGGTGCTAAAGTACGGTATTGCATACCAAAACTGCCTTTACGAGGTATTTCTAAAACTATATCAAACTTACCATCGGCATCAGTTAATACGAATTTTTCGTAGCCTGAAGGCTGAAATCCGTTACCAAGAGAACCTTGTATAAAACATACTTTTACCCCTGCTAATGGTATTGATGTTTTGTCGTAGTCCCAATTGGCTATTTCAATTACTTGTCCTTTTTGTGCATTACTTTTGTTTTGCTACAAGCGTTTAGTAAGGTAAGGGCTATTAGGGTCGTGGTTAGTGGTTTCATGGTTTATTAGATTTAAGATATTAGACATTAGATGTAAGGCTAATGTAGTTATAAATCTTAGTAAAGTGTGTAGGTGTTTTTTGTTTTACCCCTGCATCTATTATCTAGAGGGTTAAAAAAATAACGTGAGACAGTTGCTAATACTCGCGAAAAGTGGGAGTAAGAAGTCCAGTACATAAAGTTAAGCAACGCTCAAGCCAAAGGCGTGAGCGTTTACTCATACTCCGTGTTTACTTGAATCTCTTACTTTTCAGATGCAGGATGAAAATAATAAACGCTATTTATAATTGGTGGAAGCACAGTTTAAATTTTATTACGATGCAAGTTTATTTTTAGAAACTAGAAGCCTTAGTTATTTAAAACTTGCTGTTGGCAAAATCAGCCAAGCTATTAAAAGCATAATCGTACCAGTGTGCATCTATAACATCAGTACCTAACCAAATGCACAGGGCGCCTATGTTGCGCCCCATTTGCATATCGCTTAGGCTATCGCCTACCATTATACTTTTGGCGAAATTAATTTTGGTAAATTGTGCTTGCGCTTGCAAAGGCATACCAATATTGGGTTTGCGCAATACATTGTTTTCGGCAGCTAAATGCGGGGCATAAAAAACAGCATCAATTTTACCACCTGCGTTAGTAACGTGGTTTAGCATGTGTGTGTGTACCTGCGCTAAGGCTTCGTGCGTGTATAAGCCTTTGCCTATACCCTGCTGATTAGTAACTACAATAGTTTTGCCTACTAGCGCAGATAGTTTTTGTATGGCTTGTAATGCGTTAGTTGTAAATATAAAAGCATCTACTTCCTTAACGTAATCGCCTACTACACGTTCGTTTATTACACCATCTCTATCTAAGAAAAGTGTCCAGGTATTATCTAAATGTAAGTGTGTTAAATTCATGTTGTGCGCGTGTATAATCTTCGGGTATGCCTATATCTATAAAATAACCTTGTGCCACGTAGGCTTGTATTTGCTGGTGTTGTACTATGTGTGCAAAGTAATCTTGCTCTATAGAAAATTTATTTTGCGCAGGGCAATCGTTTAAAAACGATGCTTTATTTATTAAGTAAATGCCTGTGTTTATAGTGCCTGCTTGTACTAAGTTTGTTTTTTCTACAAAATTAGTTACTACATTTTCAGTAGTAATGGTAAGTGTACCGTAGCGTGAGGCATTGTCTATAACCCTTGCTGCCATTAGTACTGGAGCGGTTGTGTGGTAATTAATAAATTTTTTTAAATCAAAATTAAAAATAGAATCGCCGTTTACTACCACTACATTGGGGGTGGTGCATAGTTGCATTGCGGCTTTAATAGCGCCTCCTGTGCCTAGTGGCTCTTCTTCTACGCAATAATCTAGGGTAATGTTTCCGAACGCATTGCCAAAATAGTTTTGTATAGTTTCCCATTTATATCCTACCGAAAGTACTACGTGCGTAATACCTGCTTGTTGCAATTGCGCGAGTATATAATGCAAAAAAGGTTTGTTGCACACAGGAGCCATAGGTTTGGGCAAGTCGGTTACAACGCTACGTAAGCGAGTACCTAAGCCTCCTGCAAGTACTATTGCGGCTGTATTCATTGTGTAATTATTGGTCAAGTTTTTTGTTAGCAAAATCTAATTGTTCCATAGTATCTACGGTGTACCATTGCTTAGGGTAAATGTTGGAACAGGCTAATTGTTGTTGTGCAATTAGTTGCGCCCACACCTCATTAAAATCATCTGTACCACTTACTAATTTATTAATAAGTGACGGATTAATTACTTGTATGCCCGAGCAGTAACACTTGGTAGGTTTTGAACGATTAAGTTCGCTAACGATATTATTGTTATGGCTTATAAAATCGCCTGCTAAGCCTGCAACAGGTTGTACAGGTATTAGTAAGCACGGCGGACTATTTAAGGCAACGTAATCGGAGTAAATAAGGTCTATATCTAAGCTCACAATATTGTCGCAGGTAAGTACCAATACTGGTTCGTTGAGGTGCTTTAGTAATGTATTAAAAATCCACCACGCATTGCCTTTACCCTCCGTGTTAAACACTGAAGTTACATCGTGCTCTATAACGTGCTTGGCTAACTCTGCCCCCTTGTAACCTACGGTAATATGAGTGTATAGCCCAACTGCTTTAAGTTTACTTATAGAATTAGCAATAAGCGATGTATTGCCATAACTAGCCATAGCCTTTGGAGTATGGTTGGTAAGTGGCATCATACGTGCACCTCTACCCGCAGCCATTATTAAGCTATGTACTATCATGCTTTAAGTGGGTTTAATTTAATTCCTCTACAGGCGGATTTTCAATAATATGTAGTATTTCGGCATCGGTTAATTTTTCGGTATTTGCTGATGATAAGCCAACGGTTACTGGATTAGCCACTTTTTCGTTAAACGAAATAAGATAGTGGTCAATATTATCCAATACCAATTCTCGTGTGTAAGCAAGCTCAGCATCGCCTATTAAAAACTCGTCCAAACGCTCGCCTGGTCTGCCTTCTATTTGTTTCCACTCTCCTCCTTTATTGGTTGTCCATACACGTAATATGTCTTCTATTTGTGCGGCTTTCATTTTCATAGAAAGTACTTTACCTTCCACTTCATTAATATTGTTTAAGGCAGTAAGGACTAGGCGTACAGCATCATCAACTGTAAAAAAGAAACGGCGCATCTCAGGGCCAGTGGTGCCTATAACGCCCGTTTCTTTAAGCATTTTGTTCCATATAGTAAGTACCGAACCTGTGGACCATGCTACGTTGCCGTAACGCACACAAGTAAATTGTGTATTGCGCTTGCGGTTCATTGAGCAAAACATACGCTCCATTAACGCCTTACTTAAACCATACGTATTGCGTACTGGTGGAGATGCTTTATCAGTAGAAACTCCTATTACAATTTCTACATCTTTATCAACCGCTACACGAGCCACATTTTGCGAACCTGTAACGTTTACATCTACACATTCCATAGGTTGATGCTCTGCCAAATCTACAAACTTGGTAGCTGCGGCATGTATTATTATATGTGGCTTTACCTCATTTACTATATCGCGTACTGCTTCTATATTGGTAATATCCAATGGCAATACTTCACAACCTGTAAACTTTTGCGCCATAAAATTTTGTTTGTTGTTGCGCCCTGTAAGTACTACACGGTATTCGTTTTTAAGTGCTATACCTAATCGGCGACCTAAGAAGCCTGTACCGCCTGTTATTAATATGGTTTTCATTTGATGATGTATTTTATTATTACTAAAAAATGGTGTGCAAATTTTATTTTAAAAAGAACGAACGGATTAGCTACAAATGCTTTAAACAAGTAACTAAATGCTTTTGCAGTTCTCTGTCGAATGGCTGCTGCACCGCAAATATATAAGTAATTATTAACTATAAAATCTTGTTTGTACGGTGCGTATTCTCCATCAAACAAATTACTATTTATTTGCTTGTGTACAAAGTAAGTTATGCGTTGTTCTATTAATTCAAAATCGTGAGTAATTACGGTACGTTGTGGATGTTCCAGTACTGCACAATTGGTTTTGTTTATGTATCCAATTTGTTTGCATTTGTATAATAATCGCATTACAAAATCATAATCTTCAGTACCTATAAGTATTGGCGTTTCGTCTACTCGTACATTTTGTGCTATTTCTGTTTTAATAAACACACCAATATTAGAAATATAATTGCCCTGTGCCAATGTTTGGAAAGGATTAGTAACATTGTGTGTTGCGCCCTTATGTGTTACCTTGCCCGCTTCGTTTATGTATTCAAAATTACAATGGTAAAAATGTATAGTTGGGTTTTGTGTATGATAGTTATACGCATCTTGTAAGCAATTGGAGTACAGTACATCGTCAGAATCTAACAAAGTAACATAGCCTCCTTTGGCTGCATCAAAGCCTGCATTGCGAGATACCGCACGTTCCATATTTACAGGATGTGCTATTAAACTAATGTTGGCTTGCGCTAAATAAGGTTGTAATATTTCCAATGTATTATCGGTAGAGGCATTATCTACAACAATAATTTCGTAGTTGGTGTACGACTGCGCAAGTACACTTTTAATTGTAGTTAAAATTAAGTGCGCACGATTGTAAGTAGGTATTATTACTGAAAAAAACATGCTGCAAATATATTGTTTATGTGCTTGTTTGTGCTACAATTAATCCTGAATTAAAGGGTGTAAGTCGAAGTTATGCGTTTGTAACCAATTGTTGTTTTTGTTAACATCGCCTTTATAATATAGTATTAACGGTACTTTGTAAGAAAACAAACCTTTGTTAAACGGATTTTTTATCAAACCTAATATTAATCCATTTTTGTTTTTTAATAACGTATGCCACGTATATAAATAATTGAACGTATAATTTGAAGCAAAATAATGTAGCGTTCGCTTTAGCAATACGCTGTATTTAGCCTCGTTAAGGCACTCAAAAAATAATAGTTTAATTGTACTTTCTTCTTGCTCGGCTATTGCTATCGCTACACAATTAGCACCATCGTATAGTTTTAACGCAATATGTTTTTTAAAAGGATGCTGTGTTATTTTCCAGTTTAAAAGAGCTGCGCTATAGTTTTTATAAATAGAATTTAAGTTTGTTTTTTTTGCAAAAAAATCATCAGTAGCATCAGTAAATTGTGTGATGGTTTTAAACGTAATAGTTGCTTTTGTTGAAAATAAATTAGTGGCTTTAATTAGCAACGGAGTTGTAAAAACATACGTAAAGTTGATAGGATTAATCCAGTTTAATTTTTTAACAAAACCGTGGTAAGAGTTGCTACCAGGTATGCCTATTAAATTAACTTCGTGGTAAGTTGCTAGCAAATAATCATAAGTACAGTTAGCTAACTTAATAAACAAACCACGGTTTCGATAATTAGGGTGGGTCATAGTATCCATAGATTGATAAATAATTTTATCTACTCCATTAACATTATACAATTCGGGTATTACACCATAAAAAGCAGCAATAGTGTCCGTTTCTGGATCGTATGCCTCAAATGCTATTAAGCTACCGTGAGGGTTATTTAAGTACTTCCAATTAAAATAATCAACTGTAACGGTTATACCAAAACACAACTCAAAAAGCGAACTGTACTTTTCCAAATTACTTAACTCTACCTTTCTTATTATCAAATTTTCCATGGCTATTAAATTTCATAATTTTTAAATATCGTTCTGTTTATTAAAAACAATAAGTCGTTTACACTCTCGTTGGTTAAACCTATGCGAGGTAATATGTGTACACCACTTTGCTTATATTTATTACTGTTAAGTGCTGTTAAATTAATGGCGTTGGGATTAGTAGTTAGTGCACTTGTGTAGTTATTACTACCTAACGACTCTATTATTTCGTTGTTAAAATGTTCTTGTTTACCAAACGGAATTGCTAAATGTTTACTTGTTATTTTAAGCGTCTCGTTTAAATAATTTTCGTTTTTTGTAACGTCTGTAATAGCTGTGTATAAGGGCACTGCATTTAAATCGTAATGTGTATAAGTATGGTTGCCAAATGTTGTATTGGTATTGGTTTTTAACTCCTCAATATCTTTCGTGTTAAGATAAATATATTTGCCACAATTAAGTTTTTCGTGCTGTAATTGCTCTTGTACAGGTGCGTTTATTAAGGGTAATAGTAGTTCGTTTTTATGTTAAATAGTTGCGTTTTTTAACTGTAATAATTTTGCGTAAAACTCTACTTCATTGTTCAACAAAAAATTAGTA